>NZ_CAJCKG010000010.1:0-105716 GCF_903970945.1 Curtobacterium sp. ME26 | reverse complement strand
ACTCACGAGACGAGTGTACGGACCGGACGGAAGGGGCTGTCACCCGTCCGGGGGCACTGGGGACGAGCGACCTCCGGAGGGCCCTCCGCGACACGCCGATCGTCGGATTCCACACATGTGGATCGAACCTGTCCACGTGTGTGGGGAAGTGTCGGTGGTCGGCCCCAGACTGGCGGAATCACGGGCCTCCCCGAGGTGTTCACACTGTGGAGAGCTTGTGGAGAACTACACGGCTGTAACACTTCCTCTTGTGGTCGGTGCGGCGGCCAGCCACTAGATGTAGTGTGGAGTCATCGCAGCGGCCCCTCCCGGACCGTGTCTGCGGACAAGCATCAGCACCACCTCCACAGCATCGGAACACCCAGCAAGAACCAGGGGAGATCATGGCCGTCACCGTCTACACCAAGCCGTCCTGCGTCCAGTGCACCGCGACGTACCGCGCCCTCGACAACAAGGGCATCCAGTACGAGGTCCTCGACGTCTCCGCGGACGAGGCAGCGCTCGAGCACGTCAAGAGCCTCGGCTACATGCAGGCCCCCGTCGTCGTCACCGACGACGACCACTGGTCGGGCTTCCGTCCCGACAAGATCGCGACGCTCAGCGCCGAACTCGCGTGATGCGTGCGGGTCCCGTCACGGGACCCGCACCTCCGCCGGCCTGGAGGCACGCACCGCCTCCGACGGGCCACCCCCGATCTGCTGTCCGCACCTCTCCCAAGGAGCGCGCGCATGAGTCGCCTCGTCTACTTCTCCAGCGTTTCCGGCTACACGGCCCGTTTCGTCGAGAAGCTCGGCAGGGACGCGGACCGCATCCCGCTCCACCCGCGTGATCCGTTCCTCCAGGCCGACGAGCCCTACGTGCTCGTCCTGCCGACGTACGGGGGCGGCAACGGGCAGGGCGCGGTGCCCAAGCAGGTCATCAAGTTCCTCAACGACGAACGCAACCGCTCGCTCATCCGCGGCGTGATCGTCGGGGGCAACACGAACTTCGGCGAGGCCTACGGCCTCGCCGGGGACGTCATCGCGCAGAAGTGCGGCGTCCCTCTGCTCTACAGGTTCGAACTCTTCGGAACGCCGGACGACGTCCAGGCGGTCAACCAAGGATTGGATGCATTTTGGACGCAGCAGTTGCAGACGTCGATCTGACGTCGCCGCAGACGGGGATGGACTACCACTCCCTCAACGCGATGCTCAACCTCTACGACGCGAACGGGAACATCCAGTTCGACAAGGATCGTGAGGCTGCCAAGCAGTTCTTCCTGCAGCACGTCAACCAGAACACCGTCTTCTTCCACAACCTGAAGGAGCGGCTCGACTACCTGGTCGAGAACGAGTACTACGAGCGCGAGACGATCGACATGTACTCGCTGGAGTTCATCCAGCAGCTCAACGACCTGGCCTACTCGAAGAAGTTCCGGTTCCAGACGTTCCTCGGTGCGTTCAAGTACTACACGAGCTACACGCTCAAGACGTTCGACGGCAAGCGCTACCTCGAGCGCTTCGAGGACCGCGTCGTCATGACCGCCCTCGGCCTGGCGCAGGGCAACGAGCAGCTCGCGATCGACCTCGTCGAGGAAATCGTCGCCGGCCGCTTCCAGCCCGCGACCCCGACGTTCCTCAACACGGCGAAGGCCCAGCGCGGCGAGCTCGTCTCCTGCTTCCTCCTCCGCATCGAGGACAACATGGAGTCGATCTCGCGCGGCATCAACTCCTCGCTGCAGCTCTCGAAGCGCGGCGGCGGCGTGGCCCTGCTCCTCTCCAACATCCGCGAGGCCGGCGCCCCGATCAAGCAGATCGAGAACCAGTCCTCGGGCATCATCCCCGTGATGAAGCTGCTGGAAGACTCCTTCTCCTACGCGAACCAGCTCGGTGCGCGTCAGGGTGCCGGTGCCGTCTACCTGTCGGCGCACCACCCGGACATCATGAAGTTCCTCGACACCAAGCGCGAGAACGCCGACGAGAAGATCCGCATCAAGACACTGTCGCTCGGTGTCGTCGTGCCGGACATCACGTTCGAGCTCGCGAAGAACAACGAGGACATGTACCTGTTCTCGCCGTACGACGTCGAGAAGGTCTACGGCGTCCCCTTCGGCGACGTCCCGATCTCCGAGAACTACCGCGCGATGGTCGACGACCCGCGCATCAAGAAGACGAAGATCAAGGCGCGTGACTTCTTCACGACGATCGCCGAGATCCAGTTCGAGTCGGGCTACCCGTACATCGTGTTCGAGGACACGGTGAACAAGGCCAACCCGATCAAGGGTCGGATCAACATGTCCAACCTGTGCTCGGAGATCCTGCAGGTCAACACCCCGACGACCTTCAACGAGGACCTGTCCTACAAGGAGATCGGCAAGGACATCTCCTGCAACCTCGGCTCGCTGAACATCGCGCTGACGATGGACTCGCCGGACTTCGGCAAGACCATCGAGACGGCGATCCGCGGCTTGACCTCGGTGTCGCAGATGTCGCACATCTCGTCGGTCCGCTCGGTCGAGGACGGCAACGACAAGTCGCACGCCATCGGCCTCGGCCAGATGAACCTGCACGGCTACCTCGCTCGTGAGCGCGTGTACTACGGCTCCGAAGAAGGCATCGACTTCACGAACATCTACTTCTACACGGTGCTGTTCCACGCCCTGCGTGCCTCGAACAACATCGCGATCGAGACGGGGGAGACGTTCGACGGCTTCCGTGACTCGAAGTACGCGTCGGGCGAGTTCTTCGACAAGTACACCGAGCAGGCGTGGACGCCGGCGACCCAGCGCGTCGCCTCGCTGTTCGACGACGCGAACATCGCGATCCCGACGCAGGACGACTGGAAGGCGCTGAAGGCGTCCATCCAGGAGCACGGCATCTACAACCAGAACCTGCAGGCCGTCCCGCCGACCGGTTCGATCTCGTACATCAACCACTCGACGTCGTCGATCCACCCGATCGCGTCGAAGATCGAGATCCGCAAGGAAGGCAAGCTCGGCCGCGTCTACTACCCGGCGCCGTTCATGACGAACGACAACCTGGACTACTACCAGGACGCGTACGAGATCGGTGCCGAGAAGATCATCGACACCTACGCGGCTGCCACGCAGCACGTCGACCAGGGCCTGTCCCTGACGCTGTTCTTCAAGGACACCGCCACCACGCGCGACATCAACAAGGCGCAGATCTACGCATGGCGCAAGGGCATCAAGACGATCTACTACATCCGTCTGCGCCAGCTCGCCCTCGAGGGCACCGAGGTCGAGGGCTGCGTCAGCTGCATGCTGTAGAGCTGCTGCTCTCTTCCTGGAGGCGCGGGGCGGGCCCCGCCCCGCGCCTCCAGTCGATACAAGTCCACAAAGAGCTCAGGACCAGGTTCGCGAAAACCTGGTCCTGAACAGCCCCTAACAGGGACTCCAACTTGTCGGCTGGAACGTCCACTGTACATGAGTCGAACCGACCCTCCCGGGTCGGGCTCTCGGGGCTGAGGTAGCCCCGAGAGGAGGTGATGACAGTGGGCAAGAACGTTAACAGGAGTGCGGCAAGTGGGCGCTTCGTCAGTAACGCTGCTGCCGCTCGTTGGCCGTCGAAGACGACCACCGAGCGCGTCGGTAGCGGGACTGGGAACTCCCGTACCGTGAGCCGGTCGGCCAGCAGCGGCCGGTTCGTGACCGAGGCAACCGCGAAGCGGGACCCCGGCGGCACCATCACGCAGCGCGTGTAAGCGCTGGGACGGGGCAGGTTACGGCCTGCCCCGTTCACCTCGACGGCAAGCTACATTCAGGAAGAGACCATGACCCTCACCGACCCGGTCCACGCCACGGGCAAGTCCATCCCGCTGATCAGCGCGGTCAGTGCCATCAACTGGAACCGCATCCAGGACGACAAGGACGTCGAGGTCTGGAACCGTCTGGTCAACAACTTCTGGCTGCCCGAGAAGGTGCCGCTGTCGAACGACGTGCAGTCGTGGAACACGCTCACGCCGGAGGAGCAGCAGCTCACCATGCGGGTCTTCACCGGCCTGACGCTGCTCGACACCATCCAGGGAACCGTCGGCGCGATCAGCCTGATCCCCGACGCGATCACCCCGCACGAAGAGGCCGTCTACACGAACATCGCGTTCATGGAGTCGGTGCACGCGAAGAGCTACTCGTCGATCTTCTCGACGCTCGCCTCGACGCCCGAGATCGACGACGCCTTCCG
The DNA here is from genome assembly GCF_903970945.1 of Curtobacterium sp. ME26. NCBI lineage: Bacteria > Bacillati > Actinomycetota > Actinomycetes > Micrococcales > Microbacteriaceae > Curtobacterium > Curtobacterium sp. ME26. The sequence continues at coordinate 101,535 of NZ_CAJCKG010000010.1, read as the reverse complement.
CTGGTCCACCGAGAACGTGAACCTGCAGAAGAAGGCTCAGATCGTCCTCGACTACTACACCGGTGACGACCCCCTGAAGCGCAAGGTCGCCTCGACGCTGCTCGAGTCGTTCCTGTTCTACTCCGGCTTCTACCTGCCGATGTACTGGTCCTCGCGCGCCAAGCTCACCAACACTGCCGACTTGATCCGCCTGATCATCCGCGACGAAGCCGTCCACGGGTACTACATCGGCTACAAGTTCCAGAAGGGCCTCGAGGGCGCTTCCGAGGAGCGCAAGCAGGAGATCAAGGACTACACGTTCAACCTGCTGTTCGAGCTCTACGAGAACGAGGTGCAGTACACGCAGGACCTCTACGACGGTGTCGGGCTGACCGAGGACGTCAAGAAGTTCCTGCACTACAACGCAAACAAGGCGCTGATGAACCTGGGCTACGAGCCGATGTTCCCCAAGGAGACGACGGACGTGAACCCGGCGATCCTGTCGGCGCTGTCGCCGAACGCGGACGAGAACCACGACTTCTTCTCGGGGTCGGGGTCGTCGTACGTCATCGGCAAGGCCGTCGTGACGGAGGACGAGGACTGGGACTTCTGATCCTGGTCTGACTCGAGGGAACGCCCCGCTGGCTTCGGCCGGCGGGGCGTTTTCGTGCTTCCCGAGCTGTGGACGCCTCCGGATGGCGCCCCTTCACCGAGAACGATTGCGGACGGGCCATGTGCGACAGGCGGTCGCTGAGCCGGTCCTGCGTGCGACTGCGTCCGGTCCAGGACCGGCTATCGGACACCTCTAAGCTCGGGGCATGGGGATGAATAAGGATCAGCGACTGGCCGCGATCATCGGGGGCGTGGTGGCGGTGGTTGCGGGTTGCTCTGTGGCCGTTGCGGGGGCTCTCGGCCTATTCGGTTCGTAGCCGACCTGTCTCACCGACCGATCCCCTAGCGAGGTCTTCGAGGAGCCTTTGATCGTTTCGTGGCTCGTCGATGAGTGTCACGAGTTTCGGTGGCGGATGATCACTGAGGCGGAGCCCGTGAGGAGGGCGACGATTCCGACGACCTCGATTGTGAGGAGGTCGGGGTGGAGGACCGACTGGCCTCGTAGTGCCTGCCACAGCGTGATCGAGGTGGCTGCGGCGTAGCCCGCCCCGGCGGTGACCACGACGCGCAGCCGAGTCTGTTCGCGCATGGTCGCCGGCAGGACGAGCGCGAGGAGGGGGAGTACCTGCAGAGCGTGCATTCCCACGAAGTGGGACACCCGGAGGTCGCCGTGGACGGTGTTCCACCCGAGGAAGGGGATGCCGCCGGACGCGTCGTCACCGCCGACGGAGTGTGACCCGTACGTCCCCGAACCCGGGTCCGCGAGCTGCGCCGCCGTCGGGACGACCATGAGGAAGCCGACGGACAGGCCGACCAGCGCGATGACGAGACCGATCCGCAGTGCCCAGGCCGTTGCCCGGTCCGGCAGGTGCGAGAAGACGGCGACCGCGGCGCCGACCAGCAGGGTGGCGCAGTACATCAGGGTGACCCCGCCGGCCATGAGCTGGTAGAAGAGCTGGTTCGTCGGCGTCGAGACGTTGAAGTGGCTGCCGACACCGCGCACCACCTGGACGGCGATGACGACGATCTCCAGGAGGGACGCGCCCGCGCCGATGGTCCCGGCCCACCAGCCGAGTCGACGGAGGACGGGGCGCTGCACCATGGAGAGCATCCACGCCAGCGTCACCGCGTAGAGCGCCAGCGAGATCGAGAACTTGAGCGGCTTCGCCCAGATCGGGTCCGCGGCGAGCGTGCGGTGGTCGACGAGCATCCCCACGAGGCAGACCACCGCCCAGACGCACATCGCCGCGGCGAAGGCCACGAGCGGTCGATGCCACCCGCGCGCCCCGGGACGGACCGCCGGGGTGTCGACGCGGACGGTGCTCACCGGCGGGCGTCCACTGCGGTCATGTCCTCCGAGATCGACCAGAGACGAGCCGCGATGTCCGGGTCCTGCACGCGCTTGGACCGCCCGATCACCTCGGCGCCGCCCCGCATGTGCATCATGCGCTGCGGCCCGACGAAGGTGTCCCCGGGCAGGTCGGCCGTCGCGGCCATGAGGGAGGGTAGCGCCCCGTCCTCCGGCTCCTGTCCGAGGACCGGGACGAGTCGGTCCCAGAGGTTGGGGCGCGCTCCGGCCGGTCGCTCGTAGATGGCCGTCTTGACCAGCCCGGGGTGCGCGGCGAGGGCGCGCACGCGGGACCCCGCCGCCAGCAGCCGCCGGTCGAGTTCAGAGGTGAAGAGCAGGTTGGCGGCCTTCGAGTCGGCGTAGGCGCGGCCGCCGTTGTACGTGCGTCGGTACCAGTCGAGGTCCGTGAGGTCGAGTCGGGCCATACGCTCCGCTTGGGAGGCGACGGTGACGACCCGGTCGGTGATGTGCGGCAGGAGCAGAGTCGTCAGCAGGAAGTGCCCGAGGTGGTTCGTGCCGAACTGGAGTTCGTGCCCGTCCGCGGTCCGCTGGAGGTCCTTCGACTCGACGCCGGCATTGTTGACGAGGATCGCGATCGGCTCGTCGATGCCGGCCGCGAACGCCTCGACGGTCTCCAGTCGCGCGAGGTCGAGCGCGCGGACCCGGTGCGTTCCCGGCGTTCCCGGGAGGGTCGACGCGACCGCGCGCCCCTTCTCCGTGTTCCGGACCGCGAGGACGATCCGCGCTCCCGCCCCGGCCAGTGCGACGGCCGTCGCCCTCCCGATGCCGCTCGTGCCGCCGGTGATGATCACGGTCTCGTCGGTCGGTGCCCGACCGGTCCTGGTGTCGTCCATGACGTCAATGTAGACACCGCAAACATTGTTGTCAACGCCTACACTGGAGGCATGAGTGCGCAAGCGCGGACGTACCACCACGGGTCGCTCCGGCAGGAGCTCGTGCGCGAGGGGCGCGCGCTGCTGATCGAGGAGGGGCAGCAGGCGGTGACGGTGCGTGAACTCGCGCGTCGCGTCGGTGTGAGCCACGCTGCGCCGCTGCGCCACTTCCGCGACCGCGACGCCGTCCTCGACGCGATCGCCGCGGACGGCTTCGACGAGCTCCGCGGTCACCTGGAGGCCGCTCGCGGACCGGGGGACCTCGAGCCTCGCCTCACGGCGTACGTCCGGGCGCACGTCCGCTTCGCCCAGCGGAACGGGCCCCTCATGCAGCTGATGTTCGCCTCGACGGAGGGCGAGACCCGGGACGAGGCCTCGCGGTCCTCGGCGGAGCGGTTCTTCACGCTCGGTGCGGAGCTGCTCGGCGAGCGCGACCCGTCGTCGCTGGGCCCCATCCCGTTCCTGCTCGCGGCGACGACCGAGGGCATCAGCGCGCTGGCGGCCGCCGGCCGGATCCCGCCCGACCGGGTGGACGACGTCGTCACCGCGGCGGTGCGGATGCTCCTGCCGCAGATCGAGCAGCAGCTCGGCTGAACTCCGACGTCTCGGCACGCGACGCCGGGGCGACCTGCCGCTCACCGGCCGGCTGCGAAGTGTTCCTCGACAGCTGCTGCCGACAACGTGTCGTCGTAGACGGTGACGTCGTCGAGGTTGCCCTTGAAGTGGAACGTCGTGTGGTTGCCGGGCCAGCCGTTGAGGTTGTCGAAGCCGATCCGCCACCATCCGGTGCTGACCTCGGCCCTGGTGTTGCTGTTCGCCACGACCTGCTTGCCGTCGATGTAGAGGCGCATGCCCGAGGCGTCCATGGTCGCGGTGGCGAGGTGCCAGGCACCGTCGTTGAGGCCGGCTGCGGAGCTGATCGCGGTGTTGGTGCCGTTGTAGGCGCCGAAGTACACGGCGCCCTCGTCGGAGAGGTAGAGCTGGCGGTCGTACTTGGTGGACTGGTCGGTCTGGAGGTTCCCGAAGCCGAGGAGCACCCCGCCGGTGGTGGTGGTCGTCCTGAACCAGGTCTCGATCGCGAACACCTGCGGCGCCTCGATCGCCGTGTCCGTGATCACCTGCCCGCGGACCCCGCCGGTCAGCAGGGACGGGCTGTCGCCGGGACGACACGTGCCCGGGGCGAGGGAGACGCCCGGCGTGAGGGTGCCGTGGTGCCCGTTCCCGGATCCGTCGGCCGCAGTGGTCCCGGGTGCGTCGTCGAAGCGGTAGGTCAGATACGTGTGCGCGAACGGGGCGCGCTGAAGGCACGGGAAGGTGCCGGTGGCGAAGCGGTCCGCCGTGTTCGCGGCGGCCGCCGTGAACGCCGCGTGCGCGGCGCTGTTCGCAACGACCGCCACGGCGAGGCCCGCGGCCAGCACACCGATCAGGGCCACGCTCCGGGCTCGTTCCGCCCGGCCGGACCGTCGCCGTCGCCGTCCGTGCCCGACCGGACGGGTCACCTCGGACCCGCCGGGGCCGCTCAGTCGGGACGAGAGCACGAGGGCGCCGCCGAGTCCGAGCGCCGCCGCGGCGAGCCTGCCGGTGTCGTGCTCGCGGACCCACAGTGCGGGGAGACCGACCAGCGGGACCCGGAGCACGCCGATGCCGCGCACGTCCTCTGGGTCCACCGTCCGGGCGTCCGGCGCGGGGTTGGCGTCGCCGCGGAGCTGCAGGGCACCCGACGGCGTCCGCGCGACGAGTCGGTGCAGCAGCAGCGCTCCCGGGCGATCGGGGTCCTCGACCAGGAGCACCTGCCCGACCGTCACGTCCCGACCGTGGACCGGCATGGCGACGACGACGTCGCCGGGGCGGATCTGCGGCGCCATCGAGCCGGAGACCACCGTCGTGGGGATCCACGCCCACGCCGCGGGCAGCGCTGCCCACAGCAGCAGGCCCACCGTGACCAGGAGGACCGTGCGGCCGAGCAGTGCTGCGACGAACACCACCCAGGTCGCGGTAGAGGCGTCCTCGGACAGCGTCGCCACCGTTGCGGGGGACCGTTCGCGTCGTCCGTCCGGACGCGGGGCGACGTCGACCACGACCGGACTCAGGAACTCTGGGCTTCCCAGGTGAAACCGATGCGTGCGGTCCCGTTCTGGGCGGAGTTCGGCGTCGCAGGGTCGAGTGCGACCGTCATCTGGTAGGTGCGCGACTCGGGTGAGCCGCCGGCGGTGCGCCAGGTGCCGACGCCGTTCGAGGCCTTCGTGGCGGTCGTCCCGAAGTCGGCGAGGGTGCCCGACCAGACCATGGCGCCGGACGGCAGCGGGGTGAATCCGCTGCAGTTGCCGAAGGTGCCACCGGTGCCCTGCGTGATGGAGACGTTCAGCGAACTCGACAGCGCGTTGGTGGTCGCGGGGCTCGTGCCGTACAGCTTGACCGTCGACGGGAGCGAGCCGGTCGACGTGACGACGATGCACGAGGTCTGGCTGTCGCCGGGCTTCAGGCCGGTGGCCGTGAAGAGCGCGGTGTCGGAGTCGTCGTCGCTGAGCGCGACCGACCCGGCGGACCAGCTGTTCGGGGCGTTGCTCGTGGTGGCGGAGAAGGCGGCGTAGGACGCCTGCGCGATGATGAGGCCGGACGTCAGGACCGCAGTCGGGACGACGGCGAGGGCGATGGTGCGGCGTGCTCGCTGGGTGAGCTGCATGGTCTTCCTTCAGGAGTGTCGACACACCGAGATCGCGGACGCGCGACTGTGTCGGGTTTCGGAGAACGGTGTCTGGGGTGGCCGCAGGCGGAGCCCCAGGTGCGGGGTGCGTGTCGACGGTGAGCAGCAGCGTCGACCCGCGGAGTGTGGTGGGAGCCGGTCGTGCCGGCCCCCACCACGGGCGGGCGATCAGACGCGGCCGAGCAGCGCCTCGTTGAGGATGGTGCCGCCGAGCATCCAGCCGCCGTCGGCGACCTCGTCGAGGATGACGAGCGTCGTGGGGCGGGCTCGTTCGCCGTACGCGGCGACGATGGCGTCGGTGACGGCGTCCTGGAGCTTCTTCTTCGACTCGGGGGTCAGGGTGTCAGCGGGGACCTTGATGTTGGCGAAGGGCATGGTGTTCCTCTCGGTGGGTGTCCCGGACGGTCCGGGGTCAGAGTGCGGCGTTCGCGGACAGGAGGTCCCCGATGCCGACGCGGTGGTAGAACTCGGCTCGGATGCGGTCGGCCACCGCCGACACGACCTCGCTGCCGTCGCGCGAGGGGTCGACGTGGACCCGGTACGGGCGACTGCCGGCGGGGAGACCGACCAGGCGGACGATCTCGTCGGCGACGTCCTGCACGTCGGCGTCCACCGGTACGATCGCGGCGAGACGCCCGGTCAGGTCCTGGCGGAGCGTCCCGTACTCGGCGTCGTGTTCTGCGACACGTGCGGTGTCGTCGGGGACCGCGGCGTTGGTGAAGTGGTTCGTCCCGGAGGTGAAGGCCCCCGGCACGACGATGGTGGTGTCGATGCCGAAGCGGATCAGTTCCGCGGCGTAGCTCTCGGCGAGGGCGTCCATGCCGGCCTTCGCGGCGAAGTACGGCGCGAGGAACGGCGGGTGGCCGCCGCGGGTGGACGAACTGCCGACCCAGACGACCAGGCCGGATCGCCGGTCGCGCATGTGCGGCAGGGCGGCACGGGCGACGCGCTGGGCGCCGACGACGTTGACGTCGTAGAGCGCCGCGAACTGCTCCGGCGTGAACGCCTCGGCGGGTCCGTACGCCATGTGCCCGGCGTTCTGCACGAGGACGTCGATGCGTCCGTGCTTGCGGACGACCGTGTCGACGGCGTCGTCGACGGACTGCTGCGACTGGACGTCCAGCTCGACGGCGCCGAGCTGCAGGCCCTCCTGCGCGGCGAGGTCCGCGAGCGCGGTGCGGGCGGGTGCGTTCCGGCCGTCGACGGCACGCATCCCCGCGACGACGACGTTGCCGGCCCGCGCGAGCGACTCCGCGGTCAGTCGACCGAAGCCGCTGGACGCGCCCGTGACGAGGATGATACGGGGCGTGGTCATCAGACCATCCCGCCGTTGGCGCGGATCGTCTGCCCGTTGACCCAACGGCCGTCGGGCCCGACGAGGAACGCCACGACGCCGGCGATGTCCTCCGGCCGCCCGAGGCGCTCCAACGGCGGCACCTTCGCCAGCGCGTCGATCTGCTCCTGCGTCTTGCCGTCGAGGAACAGCTCGGTCGCCGTCGGCCCAGGGGCCACGACGTTCGCGGTGACGTCCCGGCCGCGGAGCTCCTTCGCCAGGATCATCACCATGCCCTCCGCCGCGCTCTTGCTCGCGACGTACGCGCCGTAGGTCGGGAACTGCGTCCCCACGACCGACGTGGACAAGCCGACGAAGGCGCCGCCTGCCCGGAGTCGGCGGGCTGCCTGCTGCGCGACGACGAAGGTGCCACGGATGTTCGTCCGGTGGAGTGCGTCGAGGGCCTCGAGGTCCTGGTCGGCGATGGTCGACAGGGCGAGCCGTCCGGCGGAGTGCACGACGACGTCGACGCCGCCGTGGTCGGTCTCGACCCGGTCGAGCATCGCGGCGACGGCGTGCTCGTCGGCGACGTCGGCCTGCACGGCGAGAGCGCGCCCGCCTGCTCCTTCGATCTCGGCGACGGTGGCGGCTGCGGCGTCTGTGCCGCTGGCGTGGTTCACGACGACGGTGAAACCGTCTGCGGCGAGTCGGGTCGAGATCGCGCGGCCGATGCCGCGGGATCCGCCAGTGACCACGGCGATGCGCTCGGGTGCGGTGCTCATGGTGCTTCCTTTCACTGGTACGCGTCGTTCATTTCGACGTTACGCAGACGCTAACACGGATACGATCATCGATACAACCTGCGCTACGATTGGCGCATGGCCCGTACTGACGAAGCACTCCGGAGCGATCTGCTCCGCGCCGCGGAGGAGCAGCTGGTCGCTGCGCCCGACGGCGACGTCGCCACCCGTGCGGTGTGCGAGGCGGCGGGTGTCACCCAACCGGTGCTCTACCGCCTGTTCGGCGACAAGCGTGGGTTGCTCGACGCCCTCGCGGACGCGGGGCTCGAGCGCTACACGCAGCGGAAGGCCGAACTCGAGGTGTCCGACGACCCTTCGGTGGACCTCCGCCGGGGTTGGGACGACCACCTCGCCTTCGCCCGCGAGCACGCCGCGCTCTACCGGCTGATGTTCGCACCGCGCCCCTGGGCGAGCAGCGCCGCGAGGGACGGTCTGACGGTGCTGCTCGAGCGGACCCTGTCCCGCTGCGCCGCCGCCGGCATGCTCCGGATCGACGTCCCCGTCGCGGCGACGATGCTCCTGGCTGCCAACGTCGGGTTCGCGCTCGACCGGATGGCGGACCCCGACGCTGTCGGCACGAGCGAGGTCGCTGACACCCTGCGGGACGCCGTCCTCGACGCGGTCCTCGTCGCCCCGTCGCGCCGGGGCGGCGCCTCGGACCCGGACGGCGCCAGCGCGGCCGCGCGTCGCCAGGTCCGCGCCCAGCTCGAGCAGGGGGCGTCGGACGCGCTCCTCCCGGAGGAGTCTGCACTCATGCGCATCTGGCTCGACCGACTCGACCACGACCACGACCACGACCGCGACCGAGACCGCGACCGCGACCGGAAGGCCTCCTGATGATTTCCACGTTCCTCGTCGAACACGCATCCCTGTTCCGCGCGGGGTTCTGGGTGGTCGTCGTGCTCGCAGCCGTGCTCGCATGGGTGCTCCACCGGCTGCGCCTCCGCGGGGTGCTGCTCGGTCTGTCCGCGGTGTCGCTCGTCGCGGCGCTCGTCCTCACCCTGCTGCCCGACGGCACCCGACCCGGCGGTGTCAGCTGTACGGTGCAGTTCTCCGTCCCCTTCCAGGGCCTCGACACTCTCGCCAACGTCGCGCTGCTCCTGCCGCTCGTGCTCTTCCTCGGAGCTGCGACGGGCCGCCCCCTCACGGTCCTCGCGGGTGCGGTCGCGCTCTCCGCCGGCATCGAGGCCGTCCAGGCCCTCGCACCCGCGCTCGGCCGCCGGTGCGACACGAACGACTGGTTCATGAACACGGTCGGAGCAGTCCTTGCAGCAGCCATCGCCCTCGCGATGTGCAGGATCGATCGACGCCGCGGTACCACCGTCAACGCCTGAACCACTCATGACAGTGGGCCGGTCGACACCGAGTCGGTGCCGAGGGTGGTCACGGCGCGACGTGCGCGTGGTCTCCAGCCGCCGTGAGGATCGTGAGCACCTCAACGGCCCTCGGAACGGTCTTGGTGTCCACCGCCTGGTCCCAGACCCGCCGGAAGCCGGCATGGCAGGTCATGGTCGTCCTTGCCGGACGGTGTTGGATCATCGTCGGCCTGATCCCAGAGGACGTCAACATCGCCGGACACTCCGTCGGCGCTCTCCCGATCTTCATCGTCGGGAACATCGCCCTCGTCGTCGCCGGTCGTTCCGGGTCGACCCGGGGTTGCCCGATTGTTCGTCGCTCCGCACTCGTGCTCGGGATCACGGGGCTGCTCGGCTTCATCCTGACCGCGATCGCCATCGTCAACCCCGTCGACTTGTCGGAATCGGGATGGCAGAATGCATCACGGTGTTCCCACTCCAGGCCTGGGCGCTCATCGCCGGGATCATCATTCTGCGCCAGCCGTGACCGCTCCGGGCCAGTGGGTCAACGCAGAGACTCACAAGAAGTGTCCAGTTGCCGATCGGCTACCGGTCGATGCGTGCGAGCCAGTCGCGGATCAGGGCGGCGGTGATCCCGGGTTGTTCGAGGTGCACGTTGTGCCCAGCACCATCGAGGACGACGAAGCTCCCTCGCGGGTAGTGGTCCCGGAGTGCGAGCCCGTTCTCGTAGCCGACGACGTCATCCTGCCGACCGAACAGGTGCAGGGCCGGAGCGGTGAACAGTTCCGGATGGAGCTCCTCCGGCAGGACACCGAGTGCGTAGTCGGCGGCGATACGGTCCATCACGGCAGGGTCGGCGCCACGGAGACCCGGCAGCACATACCGCTCGAACGCTGCGAACGCGGCGGCGTCCTGGATGACGCTGACCTCCTCGAAGGCTTCTCGCGCGTCGCCAGCGGCTTCGAGGACGGACGCTTCGGTGTGCAGCACGGTGCGCTTTGGGACAGTACGGTCTGCGTGTGCTGCATGCACGACACCCGCCAGGGTCGCGACTCCGAGGACGTGGTCTCGGCGTTCGTGGGCGACGTGTCGAGCGATCATGCCGCCGAACGAGTTCCCGATGACGGCGAAGGGCTCGTCGCCGAGGTGGTCGTCGATCTCGGCGAGTACCTCGTCGGCCACGTCAACCGCGCTCTTCGCGGTTGCGGTCACCGCGGCGTCTTCGGCCCACGGCAGGTCGAGGAACACGATCCGCCAAGGCAGATCCTGCACCGCGTCCGCCAGTGGCAGCATGATTCGGTGGTCCACCCCGAAGCCGTGGAGGGCGACGAGCGGACGACCAGAACCAAGAACTCGCGCGATCACCCAGCAAGCCTACGAGCATCCCGTGCCGGTAGCGGCTGTCGAGACGGTCCGCTGCCCGTTGTCCGACTGCTCAGAACGCCTCCCACGATCCAGCACGCCAGGCCCACCACGATCAGAGCGCCACCCGTCCAGATCGCGGTGGAGCTACCCGCTTCAACGTTGCCGGCGATCACCGAGCCACCAGTGAGCACGAAGAAGAGCCCGACACCATCAATGATCGCGTTGAGCATCTTGGGCCGAGGTGACCCCTTCGCACGGGTGATGCCAAGGAGATCGAGAACGCGTCTCATGCGGCGAGCGTACGGCGTCAGGCAGTCCGGTGATCGATCCGCTACCGGCCGTGCTGCGCCTCACAAAGCGCGGAACGCCATGACCACACGCGAGCGCCAGCCACATCTGAGACCTTCGGACCCGTCAGGTGAGCCTGCGAGGCGGACTCGCCCCGCGCCTCCAGGCCGTGACAGCGCCCACCCCACAGCTCGCGGCTTCGGCTACCGCCCGTGGACCAGGCCAGGGATCCGCCCCCGGAACGGGAAGAACCCTCGCGACGCGTACGGCCACGCGCGCCCGTCCCACCGCCGACGCACGATGACGAGCGAGACGCCCTCCGCGCTGAGGCGCGAGCGCAACAGGTCGAGGCGCTCCCGGACGGGGCCGACGGGCGCGAACGGGACGACCACCGTGTCCAGGTCCGCAGCGCCTGCCCAGTCGAGGACGGCGGAGGGCTCGACCGAGTCAAGCACCGTCGCATCGGTGGTCCGCGTCGCAGCGTCCGCGACCGCACCGGCGGTGAAGGCCGCGACCGCGGGGGACACACCGGCAGGGGAGCGCTGCTCGGGGGCGGCGGTCACAGCGGCTGCCCGGATCGACGCAGCGACGGACGGGTGCTCCGCGAGCAGGCTCTCGGGCTCCAGGTCCTCCTCGTGCAGCAGCAATCCGACGTGCTCGCCGACCCGGCCGTCGACGTCGTCGGACGGCACCGGGACCGCGGCCGGGAAGGGCGCCTCGTCGAGCGCTCGGGCCTGGGTCGCGAGACCCGTCGGTGCGAAGCGGCCGTCCGTGTACCGCGCGATGTTCTCCGTCGTCGCCAGGTACGTCTTCCCCCGGGTCTGCAGACCGGCGACCCAGCGCCACGACAGGGTGTTCGAGGCGGCGTCACCGTCGAGGAGGTGTCGGTGGAAGAAGTCGGCGCCGAGCTGCCAGGGCAGTTCGAGGGTGAAGACCCAGATGCTCGCGAACCACATCCGCGTGTGGTTGTGCAGGTACCCGGTCTCGACGAGCTCGTGCACCCACGCGTCCATGGCCTCGATCCCGGACCGCCCGGCGAGCACGTCCGCGTAGCGAGCGGGCAGGTCGCCGGCGAGCAGGTCAGCGACCTCTGCGCGGTAGCGGCGCCAGACATCGGGGCGCTGTTCGAGCCACCCCTTCCAGTAGGTGCGCCAGAAGACCTCCTGCACGAACTTCTCCGCGGTGTGCAGGCTGTGCCGGTCGAGCACGGCGTCGACGACCTCCTGCTCGGTGACGAGCCGGTGCCGGATGTACGGCGACAGACCGGACACGTTGGTCCGCGCCGGACCGGTGTCGTGGTTGCGGTCGCGACGGTAGTCGGCTCCGGCATGCGGGACGAACGCCTGCAGGGCGTCGAGGCCGGCGGCTCGGGAGGGTGCGGTCACCACGCGATCCTGCGCCTGTCGGCGTCGGGGGAGTTGTGCGCCGGAGGGCATGACGGGTGTCCGCAGGTGCCGCCGGCGGTCCTGACCGGACCACGTGACGGACTGGAGGCCGTGCTCACCTGGTGAGCACGGCCTCCAGTCCGTCACCGGGTCCGACCGGAACGGCCGCCCTGGTGCGGAGGGTGCCGCACCCGGTGCCGCACCGTCCGACTCGACCGGAGCGGGGCTAGGGGAGCTGCGGTGGGGCGATCAGTTCGAGGAAGCCGCCGAGTTCACCCTCGAGGTAGATGATGCGTGTGCCCGTCCGGGCGCCGCTGGTCATCTCGTGGGGTCGGCCGACCGGCCGCCAACCGTGCGCTGCACAGAGGTCGAGCACCCGGTCGAGGTCCGAGACGGTCAGCGCGATGTGCACCGTGCCGGTCTCTGCGGGCGAGCCGCCTGCCCGAGCCGCCCGAGGAGGGTCGTACTGCAGCAATTCGACCCGTCGGTCTCCGAGCACGACCGTGGCTGCACGGATGGATGCTCCGGTGACACCGGTGGTCGCGGCAGTGGTGTGCGCGTCGAGCGTGAAGGTGCGTTCGAGCGTGAAGCCGAGACCGGAGCACCACAGCACCAGCGCGTCGTCGAGGTCGCTCACGGTGAGGCCGGCGTGAGCGAAGTCCAGGACGAGTGGTGGTGTCATCCGATCAGTATCGCGGCCGGCCTGGCAGCCCCGTGAGGACGGAGTCGGGCCGTTCCGCGTCCTGGCCGACACCTGGTCGGCTCACCGGTACCACTCCTCGTCTATCGTCGCGAGCTTCGAGGGCCGCAGCTCGTCCGCCAGGCCGTAGAAGCGTTGGAACGCCATGATGAGCGGTCGCCACCGATCCGGGTCGATGCGGTCCGCTGTCCCCACGGCGCGGATGTCCTCGTGCACGTGCACGCGGGAGACCGCGGCCTCGAACAGGAACGTCGCGTCATCGCCCGGGTCCTGGTCAGCCAGGGTGTGTGCGTCGACGACGTGTGCCTCGAGGTTCACCGGGCACTCACTGATCCGTTCGGCACGGACCGTGTCCCCGGGGAGCCCGTGCAGTCCGGCTGCCGCGAGCTTGTCCGCCACGTGCCGGTACCCGACCCGCTCCTTGCCGACCGGGACGGGATCGCGACCGGTGGTGAGGGCGAGGGCGTCCACGGCCGAGACCAGCGTGGCCGAGGGGAGGTTGATGACGCACTCGCCGGTCGCCAGCAGGTTCCGTGCGGTCTGCGACCTGCCACCCATGCCGAGCACGGCGGTGTGTCCGAGCCAGAACACCGACGACATCGGAGCGGTGTTGGTCACGCCGTCCTCGTCGACGGTGCTCAAGAGGACCACGGGGGTGCCGAAGTAGAGGATCGCGGGGTCGATGCGGGTGTGCTGCACGGGCTGCTCTCGGTCGGGGCCGCGCGGATCGCGGACTCCGCTGAGTCTCGTGGCGTCGGCACTCGACGGCTGGCGGGTTCCGGACGTCGCAGCCCGTCGTCACCGCCGATGGTCGCTGCGTAGTGGCCGCACTGCCCAGACGGTACTGGTCCGGAGGCCCACGCCCGGTGGCAGCCATACTCGTGTGATGACCCGTGCTCTCGTCCTCGCCGACATCCAGCGTGACTACTTCCCGGGCGGGGCGTTCCCGCTCGTCGAACCGGAAGCAGCGGCCACCGCGGCGCGCTCCGTCCTCGAGCGCTTCCGCGCGTCTGGTGAGCTCGTCGTGCACGTCTTCCACGTCAGCGACGACCCCGACGCCTCGTTCTTCCGCCCCGGGACGGCGGGGGTGAGGTTCCATCCGTCGGTGGAGCCGGCCGAGGGCGAGGTGGTGCTCGAGAAGCACCGCCCGAACAGCTTCATCGACACCGGCCTGCAGGGCGTCCTCGACGACGCCGACGTCACCGAGCTGGTGATCGTCGGGATGATGAGCAGCATGTGCATCGACTCGACCACCCGGGCCGCGCACGAGCTCGGGTACCGGAACATCGTGGTGTCGGACGCCTGCACGGCGCCGGACCTGCGGTACGGGGACACCGTCGTGCCGGGCGCGGTCGTGCACACCGCGTTCATGGCCGCGCTCGACGGCAGCTTCGCGACCGTGACGGACAGCAGCTCCCTCGGCTGATCGGCCGGCTCAGCGGCTTCGTCGTCCGGTGACCCCTCGGCTACCGAGGCGGCTCCGATGGCCTGCCGGCGGCCCCCATGTCACCCTGCCGCTCGTCTCCCGTGTCGAGAACGCGTCCAGGTACTCGTCAGGGGGGAGGTCCGAGTCGCGCATGAGCGAGAACACCTCGGCACCGTCGTCCGGGTCGTCGACGAGTGCGAACGCCTGGGCGAGACCGAGGTACTCCGCGTCCACGTCGACGGCGTACCGAGCGGCTTCGTCCTCCGCTCTGGCGATCGCGAGGGCGAAGTCATCGGCGCGGACGATCACCACCCGTTCCTCGTACCTGCTCTCCCCGTGGCGGAACACGCACCGGACACCGAACCACGCGTCCGCGTTCGGCAGGTTCCGCCGGGCCCTCCGCCGAGCACGACGGCCGCTGGCGTCCTGACTCTGCCATGCCGGGGGCGACGAGCCGGTCACGCCGGCGGTGCCGTCCCCGCGCCCTCGGTGTCGTCCGCGCCCGCCGGCCCGGTGCCGGCCTGGTCGAGGTTCTCGTGCGGGTCGCCCATGTCCCCGGTCGCGTTCCCCGCGGGCGACAGTCCGAAGTGCTTGCGGACGGCGTTCGCCTCGCTCGGGGACAGGGTCGGTCCGGCTCCCGAGGAGGGCGCTCCCTTGATGGCGCTCTTCGTGTACCCGACGTGCAGGTCCGTACCGTCGAAGGTGGCGTCCTCGACCGGGACGAGCGTGTGGTGACTCCCGAGCAGTCCGGTCGCGACACTGACGTAGGCGGCGCTGCCGTCCTCGGCGGAGGGGAACACCTGCGCGACCTTGCCGACCGATGCCCCGTCACGATCCCGCACGGTCGCGTTCTCGACCTCGTGGATCTTGCTCTTGGTGATCATGGAGGTAGTCAACGCCTTCGTCCTGACGGCCGTGACCTGCGCGTCGAAAGGGAGCCGCGCCTCCCGGCCGGATCGAGATCCCGCACCTGACGGACGCTGGCCGTGCCGTGGAGTCGGGACGCTACCGCGCTGCCGGAACCGCGACGCCGGCGAGCTCCGCTCGGACGATGTCCGCTCCTGCGGACAGCGCGCCGAGCTTCTGCAGAGCTGCGCCGCGGGCCAGCGGTGCCATGCCGCAGTTCGTGCTCGGGATGAGCTTGTCCGCGTCGACGTGCTCGAGCGCTCGCCGCAGTACCTCGGCGACCTCCTCGGGCGTCTCGACCCGCTCGGTGGCGACGTCGATCGCGCCGAGCATGACCTTCTTGCCGCGGATGAGCTCGACGAGCTCGAGCGGCACGTGGGAGTGGATGCACTCGAGGGAGACGATGTCGATCGACGACTGCTGCAGGAGCGGGAACGACTGCTCGTACTGCCGCCACTCGGCGCCGAGGGTCTCCTTCCACCGGTTGTTCGCCTCGATGCCGTAGCCGTAGCAGATGTGCACGGCGGTCTCGGCGCGCAGGCCCTCGGCGGCACGTTCGAGTGCGGCGACGCCCCAGTCCTGCACCTCGTCGTGGAAGACGGTGAACGCGGGCTCGTCGAACTGGATGACGTCGACGCCGGCCTCCTGGAGCTCGAGCGCCTCCTGGTTGAGGATCGTCGCGAACTCCCACGCCAGCTTCTCGCGGCTCTTGTAGTGCTGGTCCGAGAGCGTGTCGATCATCGTCATCGGGCCGGGGAGCGCCCACTTGATCGGGCGGTCGGTCTGCGCGCGGAGGAACCTTGCGTCCTCGACGAAGACCGACTGCGGACGGCTCACCGCGCCGACGACCGTGGGGACGGCGGCGTCGTAGCGGTCACGGATGCGGACGGTCTCCTTGCGCTCCTGGTCGATGCCGTCGAGGTGCTCGATGAACGTCGTGACGAAGTGCTGGCGGGTCTGCTCGCCGTCGCTGACGATGTCGATCCCGTTGCGCTCCTGCTCGTGGACGGCGGAGCGGAGGGCGTCCTGCTTGCCCTCGGTCAGGGCCGCCCCATCGAGCTGCCAGGGGGACCAGAGCTTCTCGGGCTCGGCCAGCCAGGAGGGCTTCGGCAGGCTGCCGACGATCGAGGTGGGGAGGAGGGTGCTCATGTGCGTGGAGGTCCAGTCGGTCAGTGGGTGAGGGCGGCGGGCGCGGTCTGCTCGGCGAGCCAGCGGTCGAGGAAGTCGCGGTGCGGCGCGACGAGGTGCTCCTCGGTCCACCGGCCCTGCGTGACGCCGAGACGGCTGCGTTCCTCGCGGTCGTAGGCGATGCCGGTCGACGACCAGTCGCTGTGCTCGAGGGTCGGGCGGAACTCGCTCGGCGCTACCCCGTTCGCGTTGTAGATCTCCGGTCGGTAGATCTTCTGGAACGTCTCCATCGTGCTGATGGTGCCGATCAGCTGCAGGTCCGAGTAGTCGGTGACGACGTCGCCGCGCGAGTAGAAGGCGAGCGGAGCCTTCGCACCCGGGGGCATGAAGTACCGGACCTGCATCCCCATCCGGCCGAAGTAGTCGTCGGTGAGCGAGGCATGCTCGTGCTCGTACTCCGCGCCGAGGACCGGGTGGACGAAGCCCGTCTGCCGGTAGGTCTGGCTCGTCGAGACGCTGATGCACACCACCGGCTCGGCGTCGAACTGGGACCGGAAGGTGTCCGACCGCAGGAAGTGCTGGAACAGCTGCCCGTGCAGCTGCCCGAAGTCGGCCGGGAGCGAGGACGCCGCGGGCAGTCGCACCGCGAAGTCGTGGTCGCGGAGGTACGACGAGAAGTTGTTGCCGAGGATGCCCTGGTGGCGCTCGCCGGTGTGCTGGTCGACGACCGTGACGTCGAGCACCTCGATCAGGGGGAACCGCTCGACCCGTCCGCCGTCCTCGAACTGCATCGTGATCGACACGATGTCGAGCTCGACGCGGTAGCGGTCCCCGTCCGGATCCCCGGCCAGGTCGTTGCAGCGCGCGTCGATGAGCGCGAGGGCGTTGCGGAGGTTCTGCTGGCGGCCCTCGCCGCGGGCCAGGTTCGCGAAGTTCGTGGTCAGCCGCGAGCTCTCCGCCGGCGAGTAGTCCTCGTCGAAGCGGGTCCTGCTGATGCTGAAGGTGATGTCGTTCGCCATGGTCCGCAGTCCGTACGTCGAGCGCCCGCGGGCACTGTGGGAAGAGTCCTCCGATCATGCCGGGAGGCGCGGGTCATCAGGTAATACCGAGACGCTATGCAGACACATAGTCTGCATCTATGGCTCGCGTCTCGAACGACATCACGCTGCAGCAGCTCCGGTACTTCATCGAGGTCGCCTCCGAGGGCTCCATCAGCGCGGCAGCCGACCTGCTCTACATCTCGCAGCCGACGCTGTCGGCAGCGATGAAGGACCTCGAGACGCGGATCGGGCGGCCGCTCTTCATCCGGTCGGCGCGCGGCGTCGTGCTGACGGTCGACGGCGTCGAGTTCCTCGGGTACGCCCGGCAGGTCGTCGAGCAGGTCTCCCTGCTCGAGCAGCGGTACGTCGGACGTCAGGCGTCGCGCCGGCTGCTCGGGGTCTCCGCGCAGCACTACTCCTTCGCCGTCGAGGCCTTCGTCCGCATGGTCGAGGGAGCGGCCGCCGACGAGTACGAGTTCTCCCTCCGCGAGACCCGCACCTGGGACATCATCGAGGACGTCCGGACCCTGCGGAGCGAGGTCGGCATCCTCTACCGCAACGACTTCAACCGGCAGGTGCTCGGCAAGCTGATGCGGGACGCCGGCGTCGTGTTCACCTCGCTGTTCGTGGCGCAGCCGCACATCTTCGTGGCCCGGCGGAACCCGCTCGCGTCGCGGGAGCGGGCGACGCTCGAGGACCTCGCGGACCTGCCGCGGCTCACCTTCGACCAGGGCGCGAACAACTCCTTCTACCTGTCGGAGGAGATCCTGTCGACGATGTCGAGCAAGCGCGAGATCCGGGTGTCGGACCGGGCGACGATCTTCAACCTCATGATCGGTCTCGGCGGGTACACCATCTCGACGGGGCTGATCAGCGACGACCTCGATCCGGAGATCGTGGCCATCCCGCTCGACGTGGACGAGCGGATCGAGATCGGGTGGATCGCGCACACGTCGGTGCCGTTGACCGTGCAGGCGCAGACGTACCTGGACGAGCTGCGGGCGGTGGTCGTCGGCTACGGGGTCGAGCTGCTCGGCTAGGTGTGTCTCGGGTCCCCGCGGTCGCAGCAGGTCGCCCGTGGGCGGTGCGAGCGGGACACACCACGGGGCGACGCGTAGCTTCGTCGGGGTGGGGAACCGACCGATCGACCAGGACGCCGACGACACGCAGCAGGACACGCAGCAGGACACACGGCACGACCCGTACGCGCGACGACCCGGCTACGTGACCGGCGTCGACGGTCGTACCGACATGTGGACGACCGCGGTGGTTGCGGGCGTGGTCACGGCCGCCGCCGTGCTGTTCGTCTCCGGGCTGCTGCACCTCACCGAGCCGATCGCGTACTCGGCGGCCGTCGTGATCGGCCTCGTCGTGTGGCTGACGATGCGCGCTCGCCGACGAGCAGCGGACCGTCGCGCGGGACGGTCTCCCGATGCGGTCGCGGAAGCGCGGACGAGAGCGGTGGCCGACGCGAACGGCGGTCGGCGGTTCTTCGTCGCGCCGAACCCCGTGGTCCCCATCGTGATGGGGTGCATCTTCCTGGCGCTCGGGGTCGCGAGGACGGCGGCCGCCGGCGTCTCGGGTGGTTCCGTGCTCGTGGCGGTGGTCCTCGTCGCATGTGCGGGGTACTTAATCGTCCAGGGCATCGGCACGCTCGTCGTGCGACGGCGGAGCGGCGATGCCCCGCACCCGGATGCAGGCGGCGTGGATGAGCGTGGGCGCGGGGACCACGGAGCGCACTGACGCACGCACGGGCCCGCACTACGGTTCCGTCATGGAGTACTCGTTCGCACCGCCCTCCGCGACGGAGTTCAAGGCGCTCTACGACGAGACGGGATGGGCCGACCGGGACGTCGACCGGTTCGAGGCGGCGCTCTCCGGGAGCTGGGTCGTCTGCACCGCCCGTGACGCCGCCGGTCGGCTGGTCGGGATGGGCAGGCTCATCAGCGACGGGGCCCTGCACGCCTTCGTCACCGAGATGATCGTCACCGAGGGAGCGCGGGGCGCGGGCGTCGGTGGACAGGTGCTCGCGCGGCTGGTGGACGAGGCGCGGCGGCGTGGGGTGGACGACGTGCAGCTCTTCGCGGCGCGAGGTCGAGCGGAGTTCTACGAGCGGCACGGGTTCGAGCGTCGGCCCGACAGCGGACCGGGCATGGACCTGGCGAACCAGCGTTGACGAGAGTTAGCTAATGGTGTTAGCTTCTGGCTATACGCCGTAGCCAAGGAGCCCGACATGACCGAACACCTCGCCGTCCCCGGCGGCACCATCGCGTACGACCTCACCGGCGACGGCCCGCTCGTCGTCCTCGCGCACGGGATGGGCGACAGCCGCCGGTCCTACCGCTTCGTCGTCCCGGCCCTCGTCGCCGCCGGGTACCGGGTCGCGAACGTCGACATCCGCGGCTGCGGCGACTCCAGTGCCGAGTGGAGCGGCTACAGCCGGACCGGCATCGCGGGCGACCTGGTCGCCGTGGTCCGGCACCTCGGCGGCCCCGCCGTCATCGTCGGCCAGTCGATCAGCGGCGGTGCCGCCACCATCGCCGCGGCCACCGCGCCGGAGCTCGTCGCCGGCGTCGTCGAGATCGCGCCCTTCACCCGGAAGCAGTCCGTCGACGTCGTCGGTCTCCTGCGCAACCGCCGCCACCGGTCCGCCACCGTCCAGCTCGGCAGGGTCATGGCCGCGGGCAGCCTCGCCGGGTGGCTCGCGTACCTCGACATCGCGTACCCCACGAAGCCGGCGGACTGGGCGGAGGAACGTGCGCACATCGAGGCCGTGCTGTCCCGTCCGGGGCGGATGGCGGCGCTCACCGGCATGACGAAGACGACGCCCGCCGACGCCGGGGCGAGGCTGCCGGAGGTCCGACAGCCCGTCCTCGTCATCGAGGGCGCTGCCGACCCGGACTGGGCGGACCCCCGGGCCGAGGGGGAGCGCGTCGTCACCGACCTGCCCGACGGCCTCGGCGAGGTCGCCGTGATCGACGGCGCCGGGCACTACCCACACGCCGAGACGCCCGACGCGGTGCTCGCACTCGTGCTGCCCTTCCTCGGGCGCACGCTCGCCACGGCGGACGGGACGACCGGTGCCTAGGGCGGGACTCGACCCCGCGGTCGTCACCGCGGCCGCCGCCGACCTGGCCGACGAGACCGGACTCGCGCAGGTGAGCATGAGCGCCGTCGCCGAGCGTCTCGGGGTCCGGGCGCCGTCGCTGTACAAGCACGTCGGTGGCCTCGACGACCTGGTCGACCGGATCGCGGTGCTCGCGGCCACCGAGGTCGCGGACGAGGTCGGTCGGGCGACGCAGGGACGGGCCGGGATCGACGCGCTCGGGGCCGCGGCGCACGCCTTCCGGAGCTACGTCCGGGCGCACCCGGGCCGGTACGCCGCGACGGTCGGCCCGCGGGCGTCGGCACCGGACGCCCCCGATGCTGCGGCCGCGGCGCTCCGCGGGGCGCTGGACCCCTTCGCCGCGGTGCTGCGCGGGTACGACCTCCCCGAGGCCGAACTCGTGCACGCGCTCCGGACCTTCCGGAGCATGCTGCACGGGTTCGCCACGCTCGAGACCGGCGGCGGCTTCCGCTTGTCGGAGGACGTGGACGCGAGCTTCGCGTGGGTGGTCGCGTTCCTCGACGAGGGGTTCAGGCGGTCACCGAGCTAGGCCCTCGCGGGTCGACCTCGTCGGCCGTGGGGGAGGGCGCTCCGCCGTGTCGTTCCGCGTAGTCGCGCGCGCGCCGCATCCGTCGGACGCTCGTCGGCACCGCCCACAGCAGGACCGCCACCATCGCCACCAGGAACACGACGGGGAGCACGCCGAGCTGCCCGTCGAGCGCGGACGACACGAACTGGAACGCGAGCCCGACGTAGAGGAGGCCCGTGAACGCCAGCTGGAAGCGCATCGTGAGCGGGACGAGTCGCGCGTACTGCAGCGCGCCGTGCTCCTCCGCCGCGTCGAGCGGGATCGACCTGCCGCGGAGAACGACCTTGCCGAAGCGTTGCAACCGTCCGATGTCGCGCCCGCCGACGTCGCGCAGTGCACGGTTGAAGGGGAGCGCGACGAGCACGGCCGCGATCGCGGTCGCCGTGAAGGTGAGCTGACCGGCCAGGAGGACACTCCGCAGCACGCCGTCACGGGATCCGTCGTCCGACACCACGAGGAGCGTCGCCCCGATGGTCGCGACGACCGCCGACACGACGAACGTCACGGCGATGGCCCGGACTCCGCGTCGGACGACGGCCGCCGACGGCACGACGTCGTCGTCGGACCGCTCGACCACCCGCTCCGAGCGGCGGAAGCGGTCACCGAGCGGCCGGGCGACGGCAAGCAGCACGGCGGCTCCGCCGATCAGGACGACGGGAACCCAGACCGGCGCTCGGGCCGACACCGTCGCCAGGACGACGACCACGGCGGCGACCAGGTCGATCCCGACGACGCCGAGGAACCACCACCGCAGGTACCGCCGCCCCTCGGGCGACGACCTCGGGTCCCAGTAGCCGGCCAACGAGCCGACCAGGACCGGACCCATCACGAGGAACGGGATCGTGAACACGGACGCGAGGACGAGTCCGTCGGCCGCACCGCCGAGCTGGAACGCGACGAGGAGACCGGCGCCGAGGGCCAGCGCGGTCGCGACGACGATCACCACGAGGTAGACGAACACGCGCATCGTTGCTCCTTCGGGTCGGACACGTCGATGCTGCCAGGAACGCCGACGGGGCGGCCGGGATCTGCGGGTGTCCGCAGCCGGCCACCGGACGGGAGGCGCGGTGCGGGCCGGCACCGCGCCTCCCGTCCGACCGTGGGTCGGGACCGGAGACCGTCCCTAGCGGACCGGCTCCCAGAGCGAGAGTGCGGTGATCCAGTTCGGGTCACCGTGGCCCTGGTGCGACTGCACGGCCTCGTACGCCGTGCCCTCGTGCGTGACCCGGTCGCCCTTCGTGTAGGCGGCGTGTGCGTCCCACGCCGGGTACTCCGAGCCGGCGTCGCTCTTCGTGGTCGCGACGTGCGTGTTCGACAGCGCGGACGCGACGCCCTCCGTGTTCACCGCCCGGACCGTGTACTCGTGCCGCGTGCCCGCGCGGAGCCCGACGTCCACGAAGGTCGTCGCGCCGGTCTCGCCGACCTGCTCGCCGTCGCGGAGGACCTCGTAGCGGACGCCCCGGGTGTCGTCCCCCGCGGTCCACATCAGCGACACGGTGGACTCGGTCGTGCCCATGTCGTGCAGGTGCTGCGGTGCGGCCGGAGCGGCGGCCTGCTCGGGCATCCGGACGGTCAGGATCGCGTGGGCGAGGCCGATGTTGCCCGCCGCGTCCACGGCGCGGACGCCGAAGTCGTAGAGCTCGCCCGGGGTCAGACCGGTGAGGCGGGTGGAGCGCTGGGTGGCGGCGACCTCCTGGACGACGCGGAAGTCGTCCTCGGTCGCGCCGAGCTCGACGACCTGGTACCGAGCGACCCCGACGTCGTCCGTCGCTGCACCCCAGGTGACCTCGGCCTCGGTGGAGCTGACCGCGCGGACCGCGGCGTCGGGCACCGTGCCGGGTGCCTCGGTGTCCTGGACCGGTTCCGGGGTCTCCCCGTCGCCGGGCTGCACGTCGACGTCGATGACGTTGTAGAACGCGTTCGCGGTGTCGGCCACGTCCCAGACGGCGTAGATGACGTGGTAGCCCTCACGGTCGGACGGGATCGTGATGTGGTGCGACGGGTTGTTCGACGCCGCGGAGCCGTCGTGCGAGACGGTCTCGATGAGCTCGAGGTCGTCGCGGTCGAGTTCGTCGTTCGGGTCCCAGCCCTCCTTCGTCATGAAGTAGCGCCACTGCGAGGTCATGTGCGGGGCGGTGAACTTCCAGTTGACGGTGACGTCGCCCTGCTCGACGACGTTCTTCTGCCAGCGGTCCTCGCGCTGCTCGTCGAGAGCCGACCACTTCGCGTTGCCCGCGGAGGCGAGGTGCCCGTCGGCGGGACCGGCGGCGGGGAAGCCCTTCGGAGCCTCGAGGCTCTGCGGCTCCCACTGTGCGCCGCCCATGTCGCCGTTCGCCTTCAGGGCGGCACGTGCGGTGAGCGTCTGCCCGGGGTCGCCCGAGTCGTCGCCGACGAACCCGTGCGCGAACGCCGCGGACGGCACGAGCGTGGCGGCGCCGATCGCGACGGCGGCCGAGGCGCACAGGAGCGCGGCGGACTTGTGAGGACGCATGGTGATCCGATCTGTCGTGGTGGTGCGGGGCCTTCCCGCCTCGCTGCGACGATCCCAGCCCGGCGGCGCCGACCGGCGTCGACGAAGGGTGACGTGGCAGGTCGGCCTGGCAGGCTGGACGCGTGCACACCACCATCGACTCCGCGACCGAGGTCGTCTCCGGCATCCGGTTCCCCGAGGGCAACCGCTGGCACGACGGCCGGCTCTGGTACTCCGACATGCACACGGGCGAGGTGTTCTCCCTCGACCCCGTGACCGACGCCGGCCCCCGGCTCGAGGCGACGATCGACGGGCAGTCGTCCGGGCTCGGCTGGCTGTCGGACGGTCGGTTGGTCGTCAGCGCCATGAACGCGCGGTCGATCGTCGCCGTCGAGGCCGACGGCACGCAGTCGGTGTTCGCGGACCTGTCGCCGATCGAGTCCTCGCTCGTCAACGACCTGGTCGTCGACGAGACGACCGGTCGCACCTACGTCGGCGCGTTCGGGTACGACCTCTACGGCGGCGAGGAGCTCCGCCCCGGCCCGCTGTACGTCGTCGACCCCGACGGGTCCGTCCGGCCCGCCGCCGACGGCCTGGTCTTCCCGAACAGCATGAACGTGCTGCCCGGCACCCGGACGCTGGTCGTCAGCGAGACCTGGGGTGGTCGTCTCACCGCGTTCGACATCGCGGCGGACGGGTCGCTGGGCGGTCGACGGGAGTGGGCAGCCCTGCCGGAGGGCACCACGCCGGACGGCAGCACCGTCGACGCGGAGGGCGGCATCTGGGTCTGCTCGGTCGACACGGGGGAGTTCCTCCGCGTCGTGGAGGGCGGCACGGTCACGGACCGCATCGACGCCCCCGGACTGTGTGCCGTCGACTGCGCGCTCGGCGGCGAGGACGGCCGCACGCTCTACCTCGCGACCGCCGACAGCTACGACCCGGCGGTGACGGCGCGCACGCGCGCCGGTCGGATCAGCGCCGTCCGCGTCGCGGTCCCCGGTCCCTGACCGGCGCGTCCGTCCGGACCCAGTGACGGACGGGAGGCGCGGTGCCAGCCGGCACCGGGCCTCCCGTCCGTCGGCGGTCGCGGTCAGAGCCCGACGCTGCCCTGCGAGATCCCGCCGTCGATGGTGACGGTCGTGCTGGTCATGTAGGCGGCCTTGCCCGACGCCAGGAACACGACGACCTCGGCGATCTCGTGCGGCTTCGCAGGGCGGCCGAGCGGGATGGCGTCGTCGAGCTGCCGCAGCTTGTCGGGGTCCGAGGTCGTCGCGGTGTTGATCGGGGTGTCGACGGCGCCGGGGGCGATGTTCACGATCCGGACGCCGTGCGGTCCGAGCTCCACGCCACCGCTGCGGGCGAGCATGCGCATCCCGCCCTTCGACACGCAGTACGCGAGGTTGCCGGGCATCGGCCAGTCCTCGTGGACGCTCGAGATGTTCAGCACGAGGCCGCCGTTCCCCTGGGCGATGAACTGCTTCGCCGCAGCCTGCGTGCCGAAGAAGGCGCTCTTCATGTTGACGGCCATGACCTTGTCGTAGCCCTCCTCGGTCTCCTCGAGCAGGGACTTCCGGTCCTCGATCCCGGCGTTGTTGACGAGGACGTCGAGCGAGCCGAAGGCGTCGACGGCCTTCTGCACCATCGTGTGCAGGTCCGCGGCGCTCGTGATGTCGGCGTCGACCCCGACCGCGTGGCCGCCGGCCTGCTCGATCCGGGCGATGAGCGAGTCCGTCGCCTCGGGGTGGGCGACGTAGTCGATGACGATGTTCGCGCCCTCCGCGGCGGCAGCGAGGCAGATCTGCTCGCCGATCCCGCTGTTGCCGCCGGTGACGACGATGGTCTTGCCTTCGAGCAGCATGCTTCCTCCTGGTGGGTCCGGTGTCGCCCACGCTGCTCCGCCGTCGCTGGTGTCGTCCGGCGGATCGGCTGAGGCTGTGCGCAGCCGGGACGCCCGTCAGGTCGGGCGCCCGATCTCAGTGCGTGTCGCCGAGGCCGGCGCCGAGGAAGGTCGAGGTGACCGTGTCGTCGGAGAGTACGCAGTTCCAGATGGCGTACGGGTCGGTGTGACCGTCGTCGAAGGTGAACGGGTAGACGAGCGCGTAGTGGCCGTCCGGAGTCGTGTACCCGGTCGGGTCCGCGGTGAACGTGAGCGTGACGCCGGACTCGTCGGCGCCGGTGCTGCACGCGTCGTGGATGTGCTGCGCGAGTGCCGACCGGGCCCCGTCGGTGCCTTCGGCAGCGGGAGCGGTGGCGGTGGCCGTGGCCGTGGCGGTCGAGCGGGGCGCGCTCGCCGACGGGCTCGACGTGTGCGTCGGGCTCGACGGGCTCGACGTGATCCCTGTCAGCGACGCAGCGCTCGTGGCGGTGGCCTCGGTGGCGCATCCGGTCAGTGCGAGTGCGGCCGCGCAGACCGCGAAGAACGCGGTCGTGGTGCGGCGTGTGGTGTGGTGCAACGTCGGTCCCCTCCTGGTGTGACGAACAGGTGCTCGTACTGAGAGATGTCGTCGGCGGGCAGATCCTGACACCCGTGACGAACCACGGACACGACGTCGAACCAGGGGGCGGCCGTGGTTCGACGTCGCTTCCGTGGTTCGACGGTCGAGCCGTCTTCCGTCAGTGCTCCGGCCCGCGCAGCAGCACCCAGACGGCCGCGTCCCGCTGCAGGTGCCCGTCCTGCACCGCGTCGGGAACGGACGCGACGAGCACCTCGCCGTCGGGCAGTGCGACCGGCGCGGTGCCCGCGTTCGCGACGACCGCGACCGGCCCGTTCCTCCACGCGAGCACCCCGCTGCCCGGCACCGTCAGGTCGTCGAGCCACCGCAGCTCGCCGGCGCCGAGGTCGTGCTCGCGTCGGACCGCGAGCGCCGTGCGGTACATCGTCAACGTCGACCGGGGATCGTCGCGTTGCCGATCGACGGCGAACTGCCCGAAGTCGTCGGGCTGCGGCAACCACGTGTCCGCGTCGGCACCGAAGGCGAAGCCGAACGCGGGCTCGTCGGCGGTCCAGGGGATCGGGACGCGGCAGCCGTCACGACCGCGGATCGAGCGGCCGGACCGCTCCCACACCGGGTCCTGCCGCACGTCGTCGGGCAGTGTCGTGACCTCGGGCAGACCGAGTTCCTCGCCCTGGTACAGGTACGAGGACCCCGGCAGGCCGAGCATCACGAGCGTGGCAGCGCGGGCACGTCGCAGCCCGAGCGGACGATCCGGCTGCGGGTCGTCGACGCCCACGCCCGACTCGAGCTCGACCGGTCCCTCGTACCCGAAGCGGCTCGCGTGCCGCATCACGTCGTGGTTCGAGAGCACCCAGGTCGTGGGCGCACCGACGGCCTGGTTCGCGGCGAGGCTGGTGTCGACGGTCGCACGGATCGCGTCGGCGTCCCACGGCAGCGACAGGTACGCGAAGTTGAACGCCTGGTGCATCTCGTCCGGTCGGACGATCCGGGCGGCGCGCTCGGGCGGCAGCCACGCCTCGGCGCACAGGATCCGCTGTCCCTCGTACTCGTCGAGGATCCGGCGCCACTCGCGGAAGACGTCGTGGATGCCCTCCTGGTCCCACATGGGCGGCATGACGCCGTCGATCGGCTCGACCACGCCGTGCGTGGCGTGCGGCCAGTCCGGCAGCCCGGGCGCCTTGACGATCGCGTCGCAGACGTCGACACGGAACCCGTCGACGCCGCGATCGAGCCAGGAGCGCAGCGTCGTCGCGAACTCCTCGTGCACGCGGGGGTCGTCCCAGTTCCAGTCCGGTTGCTCCGGCGCGAAGAGGTGCAGGTACCACTGGCCGGGGCGGCCGTCGGCCTCGCGCACGCGGGTCCAGGCCGGGCCCTGGAACATCGACTCCCAGTCGTTCGGCGGCTCGTCGCCCTCGGGTCCACGTCCGTCCCGGAAGTGGAACATCCCCCGTTCGGCACTGCCGGGAGGCGCGGCGAGCGCCCGCTCGAACAGCTCGTGCTGGTCGGAGCAGTGGTTGGGCACCAGGTCGACGACGACGCGCAGGTCCAGCTCGTGCGCGCGGGCGATCAGGGCGTCGGCGTCGGCATCGGTGCCGTACATCGGGTCGACGGTGCGGTACTCCGCCACGTCGTAGCCACCGTCGGCCTGCGGCGACGGGTAGAAGGGCGACAACCAGATGGCGTCGGCGCCGAGCGCCGCGACGTGGTCGAGCCGCGCGGTGATGCCGGGCAGGTCACCGGTGCCGTCGCCGTCGCGGTCGGCGAAGGACCGTGGGTAGACCTGGTAGATGACGGCGGTGCGCCACCAGTCGTGGTCGGACGTCATGCGCGCGGGACCTCTCGTTCGTACAGCTCGGGGCGGCGGTCCCCGAGCCAGTCGTTGTGCGGGCTCGTCGACTTGTCCCGCGCGAGCGTCGGGAACACGTCGGCGGTGACGGCGGTGCTCCCGGCGGCGGGCGCCGCCTCGGCGACGACCCATCCGAACTGGTCGACGATGACGCTCGCCTCGTTCCAGTCCTGTCCGCGCTCGGTGCCGGCGCGGTCGCAGCAGGCGATGAAGACGCCGTTGCCGCGGGCGGTGGCCTGTGCGGCGATGACCTCGGCGACACGGTCGCGCTCGGGGTGCTCGCCGACCGGCCAGTTCGTCGGTACTGCGATCAGGTCGGCACCGGCGACGGCGAGCATGCGGGGCATCTCCGGGAACTCCATGTCGTAGCAGACGAGCACGCCGATCCGGCCGTGCACCGTCTCGACGACCGGGGGAGCCTCGTCGCCGGCGTCGAAGACCAGCGTCTCCCGGTCCCACAGGTGCGTCTTCCGGTACACGGCGCGGGTACCCGATGCGTCGACGACGGCGACGCTGTTCCGGACCCGCTGGCCCTGGCGCTCGCCGAAGCCGAACACGACCACGGTGTCGGTGCCGTCGAGGAGTTCCCGGATCCGGACGAACAGGGGGTCGTCGGTCGTGATCGCGCTCCGCAGCGCCTCGTCGCGGTCGCGGAACACGTACCCGCAGGTGACGAGTTCCGGCAGGACGAGCACGTCGACGCCGTCTCCGAGCGCCCGTTCGACCGACGCGACGACCAGCGCGGTGTTCGCGGCGACGTCACCGAGCACCGGCGCGACCTGGTCGCAGCGCAGCCGGGCGATCCCGCTCACTTGACGGCCCCCTCGGTGAGCCCGGTGATGAGTCGGCGCTGCAGCACGACGTAGGCGACGACGATCGGCAGGGCGACCAGGACGGCCGCGGCCGCGGTGACGTCGGGCTGCGCGCCGCGCTCCGCTCCGGAGAAGAACGACAGCGACAGGGGTGCGGTCTGCACGGCCTCGTTCTGCGGCACGAGCACCAGCGCGAGCAGGAACTCGTTCCACGTGAACAGGAACAGGATCGTCGCGAGGGTGGCTACGGCGGGCATCGCGACCGGCATGAGGACGTCGCGCAGGATGCGGAACCGTCCGGCGCCGTCGATCCGTGCGGCCTCGAGCAGCTCGACGGGCACGGACGCGAAGAACGACCGCATCCAGAACACCCCGAGCGGGACCGACAGGCCGACCTGCGGCAGGATCAGCGCCCAGTAGGTGTCGACGAGACCCCAACCCGCGAGCATCTGGTAGAGCGGCAGCACCGTGACCTCGTACGGCAGGACGAGCCCGACGAGCAGCAGGCCCAGCAGGACGCGGCCGCCGGGGACGCGCATGTGCGCCAGTGCGTAGCCGGCGAGACACGCGACGGCAGCGGTGACCACCACGACGGTGATCGCCACGACGGCACTGGAGACGAGTGCGGAACCGAACCCGCCCTGCGTCCACGCGGCCACGTAGTTGCCGAAGCCGCCGCTGCCGGCGCTCGCCGCGCCTCCCGTCCGACCGCCACCCAGCGAGGTGACGACGACCGACGCGAGCGGGAACGCGGCGATCAGCGCGGCGACGACGAGGACGGCGTGCGTCAGCGCCGTCTCGGTGCGGGCGACCCTCATGCGCGGACCCCCTTCCGACGGTCGCGGTCCGGGCGTTCGCGCAGCGCGAGCTGCACGACGCCGACGACCACGAGGATGAGCACGGTCAGGACGACCGCGAGGGCCGAGGCCTGGCCGAGGGCGCGGTCCTGGAACGCGTCCTGGTAGACGAAGACGCTCGGGACCGTGGTCGACGTACCGGGACCGCCACGGGTGGTGTTCCAGATGAGGTCGAAGTTCCGGAGCGCGAACGTGATCGTCAGGATGAGTGCGATGGAGATCTGCGGGCGGAGCGCCGGCAGGGTGATCGCGGTGAACTCGCGGAACGCCCCGGCGCCGTCGAGCCGCGCGGCCTCGTACAGGGACCGGTCGATCGTCGCGATGCCGGCGAGGAAGAGGACCATGCAGAGGCCGTACTCGACCCAGGTCCCGATGAGGCCGATGGACGGCAGCGCCGTGCCGAAGTCACCGAGCCACGTGTGCGTCAGGCTGCCGAGCCCGACCGCGCGGAGTGCGCTGTTCACCGGACCGTCGTCGGCGAGGATGCCGCGCCAGGCGACCGCGACGACGACGCTCGAGAGGATCTGGGGCAGGAACAGCACCGCGCGGAGCACCGTCAGGCCGTGGATCCGGATGCGGGACATCGCCCCGGCGAGCAGCAGGCCGACGAGCACCGGCAGCGCGGCGTAGAAGACGAGCAGGACGAGGGAGTGGCCGAGCGCTTCGCGGAGGTCGGCGTCGGTGAACACGGCGGTGTAGTTCGACAGGCCCGCCGGGGTGGCGACGGAGATCCCGTCCCAGTCGTAGAACGAGATCCGGACGGACTGGACGATCGGTACGACCACGAACACCACGAAGAACGCGAGTGCCGGCGCGACGTAGAGCAGCGAGGACCAGCTGGGCCGGGAGGCCGCCGGGCGACGCGTTCGTCGCGCCGTCCGGACGGCCTCCCGGTCCTCGCCCCGCTGGGCGAGTGCGGTCGTCATGTCAGCCGTGCGCCTTCGCCCAGGTCTCCTGGACCGTCTCGGTGAAGGCCTTCGGGGTGGTCCTGCCGGCCATCACCTCCTGGAGCGAGCCGCCCATCTTCGTCAGCATGTCCGTGGTGGTCCAGTCGTAGTAGCCGACCTGGGTGCCCGCGGCGATGGTCTCCTTCAGCGCGGTGAGGGTCTGCTCCTGCAGCGGGTCCGAGCTCGAGACGCCGTCGGTCACGACCGGCAGGCGACCGGTGTCGAGGATCCACTGGCCGGTCTGCGGCGTGTGCAGCATGGCGAGGAACGCGATCGCTGCGTCCTGGTGCTCGGACTTCGTGCTGATGTGCCACGGCGATGCGGTCGCGCCGACACCGCCCGAGGTCAGCGAGCCGAAGCCGAACTCCTCGGCGTGCAGCGACGCGCCGTTCCACGAACCGCCGACGAAGAAGACCCCGTCGCCGCCGGCGAAGCGCGCGATCGCGTCCTCGTTGCTCAGGCCGTCGTACCCGGTCCCGAAGTACCCCTTCTCCGCCCAGTCGCGCATGGTCTGCGCGGCCTCGACGTTGCCCGAGGTCTCGAAGGTGCTGCCCGACTTCCCACCGATCCAGTCGGCGATGTCCTTCGGCTCCTGCGTCGTGGCGGCGATGTCGGAGAAGACGTGCGTCGCGGCGTACTGGTCCGAGTTGCCCAGGACGATCGGCTGCTCGCCGGCCGCCTTCGCCTTCGCCAGGTCGGCCTCGAGGTCGTCGATCGAGGTCGGCGGCTGGAGGCCGAGCGCGTCGAGCTTCGCCTTGTCGTAGTAGATGCCCTGCACCTCGCTGATGGGCGACATGCCGTAGAGGGTGCCGGAGCCGAACGTGCTCCCGTCGGCCTTCCACTCCGAGGGCGCCAGGGTCGACGCGCCGGTACCGGACGTCCAGCCGTAGGTCTTCGCGACGTCGTCGAGCGGCCGGACGAGCTTCCCCTTGACGAGGGCGCCGTCGACGGCGTACCCGATGTTGCCCTGGAAGAGGTCGGGCGCGTTCGTGGAGTTCGCGGCGTTGACGACGGTGGCGATCAGGTCGTCGAAGCTCTTGTACGTGATCTTCACGTCGACGTTCGGGTAGGCCTTCTCGTACGCGGGGACGAGCTTCTCCATGAGGGGCTTCTCGGCGACGTCCGCCCACATCGTCAGGGTGGTGTCGCCGCCCTTGTCCACGTCCGCCGCCGTCACCTTGCTCGTGATGTCCGGCTGGTCGGCGCCCTGGGTGGAGCCGCCGGCGCCCGGAGCGGAGCAGCCGGCGAGGGCGACGACGAGTCCGATGGCTGGGAGTGCGGCGAGCAGGGGTCGCCGTCGTGCTGCTGCGGTCATGGTCACTTCCGGGTCGTGAGTTCGGGGGAGGGGAGCGTGCTGCGGTGGAGCCGGTCGGTGCGGAGCGTCGCGGTCGCGCGGTGGGCGGACATGCCCTCGCTGGCCGAGATGACGTCGACGGCGTCGGCGAGGGCCGGGGTGGCCTCGCGGGCGATGCGCTGGTAGGTGAGGGGCTTGAGGAACCGGGAGACGGACAGCCCGGCGCTGTGCTTCGCGCCGCCGGCGGTCGGCAGGGTGTGGTTCGTGCCCGCCATGCCCTTGTCCGAGTACGCCACCGTGCTCCACGGCCCGATGAAGAGCGAGCCGTAGTTCGTGAGGTGGTCGTGGTACCAGGCGTCGTCGGCGGTCTGCACCTCGAGGTGCTCGGGTGCGAGCTCGTCCATGACCGCCACCGCGGACTCGCGGTCGTCGACGACGACGACGGACCCGAAGTCGTGCCAGGCCGGGCCGCAGATGGCGTTCGTCGACAGGGTGGGGAGCTGGCGTTCGACCTCGGCGACGACCGCCTCACCGAGTGCCCGCGACGTCGTGACGAGGGCGGCTGGGGAGTTCGGGCCGTGCTCGGCCTGTCCGAGCAGGTCCGCTGCGACGAGCTCCGGGTCGGCCGTCTCGTCGGCGATGACCGCGACCTCGGACGGCCCGGCGAGCAGGTCGATCGCGACGGTGCCGAAGAGCTGCCGCTTCGCCTCGGCGACGAACGCGTTGCCGGCGCCGACGATCATGTCGACCGGCGCCTCGCCGAGCAGCCCGTACGCCATCGCCGCCAGGGCCTGGACGCCACCGACGACGAAGAGCCGGTCCACACCGGACACGTACGCGGCGTAGGCGACCGCGGCGTTGACCCCGCCGTCCGGCTGCGGTGGCGTGCAGGCGATCACCGTGGGCACGCCGGCGGCCTTGGCGACGCCGACGCTCATGAACGCGCTCGCGGTCAGGGGGAAGCGCCCGGCCGGCAGGTACGCGCCGACACTGCCGACCGGGACGTAGCGCTGACCGACGGTGAGGCCCGGCAGGAGCTCGGCCTCGAAGTCGGTCAGGTGGTCGCGCTGGAGCCGGGCGAACTGCTGGGTGCGCTCGGCGCCGAGCTCGATGGCCGCGCGGAGCGCCGGGTCGAGCCGGTCGCCGGTGGCGGCGAGCTCGTCGCGGCTGAGTTCGACCACGTCGGCACCGTCGAGCTCCGTGGCGTACCGCCGCACCGCCTCGATGCCGTCTCGGGCGATCTCGGCCAGCATGCCGGCGACGCGCTCGGCGACCGCGGGGTCGCGCTGCGCCTCGGGGGCATCGACGGCGGGGGCCTTGACGAACGAGAACCGGTGGGCGTTCTCGGCGGAGAACCGGGGGCTGAGCTTCATGGAGACGAGCCTGACCGGCGACGGGACAGAGGACAAGGGCCGATGATCCACGGTCGGCCATAGGGTGACCCTGTGACGCTCACCCAACTCCGGGCCTTCCTGGTCATCGTCGCCGCCGGATCGTTCTCGGCCGCCGCCGTGCAGCTCGGGATGGCGCAGCCCTCGGTCTCCGAGCTCGTCAAGCGCATGGAGGAGACGTACGGCGTCCGGCTCTTCACCCGCGGCAGCCGCGGTCTCGTCCTGACCGCGGCCGGGGAGGGACTGCTCCCGCACGCGCGGCAGGCCGTCGAGGCAGCGGACGCGGCCGACCGCTCCCTGCGCGAGCTCACCAGCCTGCAGGGCGGCGTCGCCACGTTCGGGCTCCTGCGGAACGCGAACTACTACTTCCTCTCCCGGCTGCTGGAGCGCTTCCACGCCCGGTACCCGGACGTGCGGCTCCGGGTGATCGGCCTGAACTCGGTCGAGGTCGCCGAGGCCGTCGCGGCGGGCGAGCTCGAGGCGGGCCTGGTGGTGCTGCCGATCGACGCGGAGGGGCTCGAGGTGACGCCGCTGCGTCGCGACGACGTCCTGTTCGCGTCGGCCGACCCGGAGCGCACCGCGCGGCCCGTCACGATCGAGGACCTCGCGGCGACGGACCTCGTGCTCTACGACGCGCACTACGGCTGGCGGGACCCGACACGACGGCAGCTGGCGGAGCGAGCGCAGTTCGCCGGTGTGTCGCTGGTCCCGCGGATCGAGGTGGAGCACATCGACTCGGCGCTCGACCTCGTCGCGCGCGGCGCCGGGGACACCGTCGTGTCCGGAGCGGTGGCGGCCGGGCGGAACTTCCCGGCCGGCCTGCACACGGTGCCGTTCGCGGAGCCGCTGCACGACGTCATCGCCCTGGTGCAGCGATCAGGGGTGGTGTTGTCCCCCGCCACCCGCGAGCTCGCACGACTGGCGCGACGGATGCTGCTCGAACGGTGACCGGTCGGTCGAGGGCGGCGCGTACCGTGCGGGGCGACAGGAAACCGGCACACGACGGAAGAGGGACCACCATGTCCGGAACCACGCACGACGACCAGCGCCACGTCGCCGAACTGCTCGGCGACGCCGAGGTGGCGATGCTGACCACCATGACCGAGGACGGTCGGCACGTCAGCCGCCCGATGGCGATCCAGGAGGCCGAGTTCGACGGCGACCTCTGGTTCTTCGCGTACGACGACTCCGCCAAGGCCCGGCAGATCACCGCGCACCCCGAGGTGAACGTCGCGTTCTCCGACACGAAGGGGCACTCGTGGACGTCGCTCGCCGGGCGCGCGAGCGTCGTGCACGACCGGCAGAAGGCCGAGCAGCTCTGGGCGAAGCCGCTGCAGGCGTGGTTCCCGGACGGACTCGAGACGCCGGGGCTCGCGCTGATCAGGGTCGAGGCGGACTCCGCCGAGTACTGGAAGGGGCCGAAGAGCACGGCGGCCTACGTGGCGAAGACCGTGCGGGCCGCGGTCACGCGCGACCCGGGTCGCGACCCCATCGAGAACGGGACCGTCGAGCTCTGACGGGTCCCACGGACGGACGGGAGGCGCGGTGCCAGCTGGCACCGCGCCTCCCGTCCGTCAGGCCGTCAGCCGCGCACGCGACGTCGGCGACGCACCGTCAGCACGACCCCGCCCGCGGCGAGCAGTCCCGCGGCCAGCAGCGCCAGCGGCAGCAGGTCCGCACCCGTCCACGCGAGGGCACCGTTGCGGCCCCCGGCTGCGTCCGCGCCCGCGGCAGCCCCCGCTCCGTCGGCACCCGCCGCCGGACCGGACCCGCCGGGCGAGCCGGCTCCCGGCGTCGCACCGGGCGTCGGGGTCGGCGTCGCACCCGGCCCGGACGCCGCGGGCGTCACCGTGAACGCCGCCCGGGCGAGCACCGTGTCACCCACCGACGCCGTCACCGTGACCCGGCCGGACGCGGTGGCCGGCACCGCCAGCTCGGCCGAGAACGCGCCGGCCGCGTCGGTGTGCGCGGTGGCACCACCGAGGTCCGGCGTGGTGGCGAGCGCCACGTCGGTGTCGGCCGGGAAGCCCGCGCCCGTCACGGTCTGCACGGCACCCGCGGCGACCTGCGGGTCCGCGACCCGGAGCGTCGGGGTCGCCGCTGCCTCGCTGCTGAACCGCACGACCGTGTGCTCGGTCACGGACCGCTCGTCGACCGGCACGCTGAGCGTGCGCGTGGCGGCGTCGTAGGTCCACGCCGTGTCGGCGACCGGGCGGCCGTCGACGGTCACGGTGCGCGGACGGTCCGCGTCGCGGAAGGTCGCGGTCCACGAGCGGTCCTGCACCTGGCCCGCGAACGTGCCGTCCACCGGGGCGATGTCGAGCGTGCCGCCGGTCGCCTGCTGCGTGTAGCGGACGGCCGTGGAGGCACTGCTCGCCGCCGCCTTCCCGCGCACGTCCGCCGTGCTGGTCGCGCCCTCACCGGCGTCCTCGTACAGGTCGAAGGCGCCGTCCGCGCCGGTCGCCACCGTCAGGGTGACGGCGTCGAGCGGTGCCGCGTCGTTCGCGACGTGGTGCGAGCGGGTCGGGACGATCCCACCGCTCTTCACGAACACGGGCATGCTGTCGAGTCCGGTCGTCACGTCGGCGGTGGTGCCACCGGCGTACGTCTTCCCCGTGAACCAGTCGGTCCAGGAGCTGCCGGCCGGGAACCACACCGAGCGGGTGGCGGTGCCGGTGTCCGCGTCGTTCGCGGTCGTGACCGGGGCGACGAGGACGTCCGCGCCGTACAGGTACTCGGAGCCGGCCTGGGCGTAGGACTGCTGCGCCTCGGGGTACTGCAGGTAGAGCGGTTGCAGGATCGGGGTGCCGGTCGCCGTCGCCTGGGCGGCGAGGGTGTACGTCAGGGGGAGCAGGTCCTCGCGGAGGTTCAGGAACTGCTTCGCCGACGCGTTCGCGGCGGCCGGGTACTGCCAGGGCAGCCGGTCGCTGTGGTTGCTGTGCAGGCGGTCGATCGGCTGGAAGGTCCCGAGCTGCACCCAGCGGGCGTAGAGGTCCTCGGGCAGCTGGGTCGTGCCCGGCTCGGCGCCCTCGATGCCGTACTGCGCACCGTTGTGACCGCCGATGTCGTGGCTGATCGACGCGAGGCCGGTCGCTGCGGACTCACCCGGGGTGTACCCGACCTCGGCCGCCAGCATGTCCCACGACGACGTGGTGTCGCCGGTGAAGTGCACCGTGGTGCGCTTGTCCGCCCACGGCCCGGTGGGGACCGCCTGCGGGTTGCCGTAGCCGCCCGCGGTCAGCGAGCCGTACGCCCGCGAGAACGCCAGGCCGCGGCCGCCGAGGGCCTCGTTCGTCGCCTTCGCGTACTGCTGGTTGATGAAGGCGTCGGGGGTGACGCCGTTCGCCGAGTACTTCGAGTTCTCGCTGCAGCACCAGTCGAGCCACCACATGTCGACGCCCTCGGGCTGCATCGACGTGTGCAGGTCGAAGTAGGCCTTGAGCTGGTCGGGGTCCGACCAGTCGAACAGGTAGCGGTCGCCGTCGCCCTTCGTGAGCTTCCCCTTCGCGGTGACCTGCGCCTGCGCGAACTTCGGGTCCTTGCTCGAGATCGACGGGTGGATGTTCAGGGTGTTGTGGATGCCCTCGGCGTGCCAGTCGGCGAGCAGCCCGGTCATGTCCGGGATGCGGGCCGGGTCGACCGACCAGCCGTCCCACTTGCTGTCGCCCTCGTTCGTCGTGCTGCCGGTCTTGTAGTCCGTGTCGATCGCCATGACGTCGACCGGGACCCCCTCGTCGCGGAAGCGCTTCGCGATCGCCAGGTAGTCGGCCTGCGAGCGGTCGTAGTACTCGGAGTACCAGACGCCGTACGCCCAGCGGGGGAGGAGCTTCGTCGGTCCGGTCAGGACCGCGAGCTCCTGGAGTGCGTGGCGGTAGTCGGAGCCGTAGCCGAAGACGTAGCCGTCCTGGTACGGCTTCCCGCCGTGGTCACCGGCGGGGGTGACGGTGTCCGTCGTCGGGTCGTACCCGGCCGAGGCGCTGTCGTCGAGGAGCGACCAACCGTCCTGGTACAGCAGGCCCGGGTTGGTCTTGACGGACCCGTTCGCGGTGTCGAGGTCGCGGCGGTACCCGCCGAGCGGGGCGTGCGCCGCGAGCACCGGCGATGCGGTGTCGACGACGGCCACCGTGTCGAAGTTGACGTTGCAGTTCGCCGCGACGGTCGGGCAGCCGATCACCACGTCGTTCGTCCCCGCGGCGAGGTGCACCGGGACGGACACGGTGTTCCAGTCGTCCCAGCCGCTCGTCCTCGGCAGCTCGGCCGTGGTCGCCGCCTGGCCCGCGGGCGCGGCGGTCAGCGTCGGGACGGTCGCGGAGCCGTTGGCGTAGCGGACCTGGAGGACGTGGTCGCCGGCCGTCGGGACGCCGGTGACGTGCACGGTCAGCTGGGCGCCGCTGCGCTCGAACCCGGCGACGAAGCCGGTGCCGGCGAAGCCGTTGTGGTTCGTGGCCGTGTCCGCGGGAGCGGTCAACGCCGCGTCCTCGGCCTGGCAGACGACCCCGAAGGCGCAGTCCTGCCCGCCGGCGGCGGTCGACGGCGCCGGGTAGGCGGCGCCGCTCGGCACGAGGGCCAGGCTGTCGACGTTCACCTGCCCGGAGTCGCCCGCGGTCCGCTCGATGCGGACGGTGTGCGTGCCGGCGGTCAGGTCGAGTGCCGCGGCGGTGGTGGTCCGCCAGTCGTCCCAGCTCGCACCCGGGGCGAGGCTGATCGTCTGCGCCGTCCCGCCGTCGACGGTGACGGTGAGCGTCCGGGTGGCGACCTTGCCGTCGCCGCCCTGGCTGTTGGCGTAGCGGAGGGCGAGGTCGTACGAGCCGGTCGTCGACGCGGTGGTGGTGAACGACACCGCGTTGCCGACGGACTCGAAGCCCGCTGCGAACCCGGCGCCGGTGTAGCCGCCGTGGTCGGTGGCGAGCGAGAGGCCGCTGAGCCCGAGCGCCTCGGCCTCGCACAGCGTCCCGATCGTGCAGGACGGGGTCGGCTTCGTGACCCACGGCGTCCCGGTGACGTGCTGCCCCGACGGCAGGGTCAGGCTGGTCTGCAGGGTGTCCTGCGTGAACGGGCCCGAGCCCTCCTCGTACCGGACCTGCATCGCCCCGGTGTCGATGGTCAGCCAGCCGTCCTGCTCGGTCTTCGTGAACCGTGTCGGCGCGAAGTCGTCGCGGCCGACGACGTTGAACGTGCTGCCGTCGGTGAACCGCGAGTCCCCGGCGTACTCGGTCCGGATCAGGGTGGGGGAGAGCACCTCGAACCGGGCCTGGCCGGACACGACGGTGCGGGCGGCCGCGGGGTCCGCGGCGGCGGGGAGCGCCGTGAGGCCGAGCATGCTCAGCGCGGTCGCGGCGACGAGGGCCGAGGACAGCGCACGGCGCTGCCCTCGGGAACGGACGGGGTTGGCGCGCAAGTGTGCTCCTCGTGGACGACGTCGTCCATCGGGCCGTTCGACGGCCGTGACCACGGTCGCCCGGTTCGGCGGCCGCGTTTACAACGCTGGAAACCATACGGCGTCCGTGGCCCCCGGGGAAGGGGCACGGCTGCACGAGTGGTACGGCAGGGCGACGGTTCTCCGGCGACCGACCGGCGGGGTCTGTCGGTCCCGCGGAGTGGTCGAGCCGAGACGAGCAGGCAAGCGCCCGGGTCGCAGCCGCGTCGGCCGTCGCTGATCGGCCATCGGCACTGGCCCGGACGTGCTCCGTCGCGTATGATCTGTTTAATCGTTTAAGCATCGTTCGCCGATGCTACGACCGCCATCTCAGCAACGACGCTCGGAAGGAACCGCTTCACCATGCGCACCACCAGACCATCCCCACGACGACGGCGCACGGTCGCCGCCGCACTCGGCGCCCTCGCACTCGTCACGGGCAGCCTCTTCGCCACGACGTTCGGCGTCGGCACCGCCTCCGCCGCCACGAACGGCCCCTGCGACACCTACGGCGGCGCGGGTACCGCGTGCGTCGCCGCGTACAGCTCCACCCGGGCGCTCTTCGCCGCCTACAACGGGCCGCTCTACCAGGTGCAGCGCGCCTCGGACGGGGCGACCACCGACGTCGGGCTCCTCGCCGCGGGCGGGTACGCGAACGCCGCGACGCAGGACGCCTTCTGCTCCGGCACGACGTGCACGATCCCGAAGATCTACGACCAGACCAGCAACCACAACGACCTGACGGTCGCCGGCGCCGGGGACGCGGGACCCGCGAACCACGCCGCCGACGCCGCTGCGCTGCCGGTCACGGTCGCCGGGCACAAGGCCTACGGCGTGTTCATGCCGCAGCAGGTCGCCTACCGGATCTCGAGCACGGTCGCCAAGGGCACCGCGCGCGGGGCCAGTCCGGAGTCGATGTACGAGGTCGCGAGCGGCACGAACGTCAACCACGGCTGCTGCTCCGACTTCGGCAACGTCGAGACCCAGGCGAAGGACACCGGCAAGGGGCACATGGACGCCCTGAACCTGTCGATGCTCAACGGCAAGGGCAGCGCGGGCCGCGGGCCCTGGGTGCAGGCCGACATCGAGAACGGCGTCTACGAGGGGAAGACGGCGATCAACACGGCGAACACCGGCAACGCGAGCAAGTTCGTCACCGCGCTCCTCAAGAACGACGGCGTCGCGAACTTCGCGCTGAAGGGCGGTGACTCGCAGGGCGGCTCGCTGTCGAAGTGGTACGAGGGTGCGCTGCCGACGGACAGGGACGCCGACGGTCAGGGCTACACGCCGATGAAGCTCGAGGGCTCGATCGTGCTCGGCGCGGGCGGCGACAACTCGAACCGCGGCACGCAGTCGTTCTTCGAGGGCGTGATGACCACCGGGTACTCGACCGACGCTGCGGACGACGCGGTGCAGGCGAACATCGTCGCGCAGGGCTACCAGGGTGTCTCGACGGGTGGGGGACCCGGCGCGTTCATCACCGGCCCCGGCGGCAAGTGCATCGACGTCGCCGGTGACGACACCGGCGGCAACACCGCGGTCGTGCAGCTCTACGACTGCCGGACCCTCGCCGCCGACCAGCACTGGCTCGGCAGCGTGTACGGAGCGCACACGCTGAGCACGCTCGGACGGTGCCTGGACGCGAACGGCAACGGCACGGCGAACGGCACCCACGTCGAGCTCTACGACTGCAACGGCGTCGGCGGGCAGCAGTGGATCGTGCAGCCCGACGGGTCGATCAAGAACCCGCAGTCCGGTCGGTGCCTCGACGATCCGTCCGGCAACACCGCGAACGGCACCGCGCTGCAGCTCTACGACTGCAACGGCAACGCCGCGCAGAAGTTCGTCGCGGCGGTGCCGATCGGCACGATCGGCGGCAAGTGCGTCGACGTAGCGGGCAACGACCTGCAGCAGAACGGGCAGCAGGTGCAGGTGTTCGACTGCCAGACCCTGCTGACCGACGAGCAGACGACGGACCAGCAGTGGGCGTACAACGCGAACGACCACACGATCCGCACGCTCGGGCGCTGCCTGGACCTCGACGGCAACGCGACGGCGAACGGCACGCACCTCGAGCTGTACACGTGCAACGGGGTCGGTGGGCAGCAGTGGGTGCCGCAGGCGAACGGCTCGGTACTGAACCCGCAGTCCGGTCGGTGCCTCGACGTCCCGTCGGGCAACACCGCGAACCAGACGCCGCTGCAGCTGTACGACTGCAACGGCCAGGCGCCGCAGGTGTTCCGCTTCAACTGATCCAGGTGCCGGACGGGAGGCGCGGGGCGGTCCCGCCACGCGCCTCCCGTCCGGCCGCACAACAACACTTGCTCAATCGATTCAGCAGGTGCAGACTGTCCGCAGCGGTTAATCGATAAAACAACCGCCCCGTCCACTCCGAGGAGGCGCCCCGTGTCCAAGTCCGTGACCCTGAAGGACGTCGCCGCCGCGGTCGGGGTGACCTCGGCCGCCGCGAGCATGGCACTCTCCGGTCACGAGCGGATCAGCGAGAGGACACGGGCCGCCGTCAAGCAGGCTGCCGACGAACTCGGCTACGTGCCGAGCTCGGCCGGACGGGCCCTGCGCAGTCAGCGTGCCGACGCGGTCGCCCTCATCGTGCCGAACTCGTCGACGCACGTGTTCGGCCACCTGTACTTCATGCACGTGCTCACCGGCATGTCGACCGCGGCGAACGCCCACGACGCCCAGGTGATCGTCTCCACGAACGCCGACACGTCCTCGGGCGGTGTCGCGTACGAGCGGGTGATGCGGTCCCGGACCGCCGACGGTGCGATCGTCACCAGCGCCGCGATCGACGACGACCACGTGCAGACCCTGGTCGCGAGCGGGTTGCCCGTGGTCCTCATCGGCAACTACCCGCACCTGGAACGTGCCGTGTCGGTCGGCATCGACGACGTCACCGCGACCGAACGGCTCGTCGAGCACCTGGTCACCGTGCACGGCCGACGTCGGCTCCTGCACGTGACCGGCACGCTCGACCACCAGACCGGCATCGACCGGCGCGACGGGTTCCTCCGGGCCGCGGACACGCACGGACTGTCCGACGTCGCCGTCGTCGAGGGCGACCTGTCCGAGGCGTCCGGCGCCGCGGCGGTCGAGCAGGTCCTGGCGTCCGGCGCCGAGCACGACGGCATCGTCTTCGCCAACGACGACATGGCCGTCGGGGGCCTGCGGGTCCTGCGCCGAGCAGGCATCCGAGTACCCGACGACGTCTCCGTGGTCGGGTTCGACGACTTCGGACTCGCCCGGGTCACCACCCCGGGCATCACCACCGTGCGGGTGCCGGCCGAGGAGATGGGGCGCATCGCCACCGAGCGCCTCTTCGACCTGGTCGACCGTCGCACCCCCAGCACGACGGGGCAGCACACCGAGCTGCCCGTCGAGGTCGTCCTCCGCGGTTCCTGCGGCTGCGACGACGACGCGGGGTCCCCCGCCCCCTGAGCTCATCCTCTCCCCATCCACCACAGCGCACCGTCCGACACCGAACACCGACCCGCGCACCCCTGCGACGCAAAGGAGCGTTACAACGATGAAGCACACGCGCACGACCCTCGCGGTCGTCTCCGGGGCCGCCGCCCTCGCCCTCGTCCTGACCGGCTGCTCGGCCGGGGGATCCGCGAGCACGAACGGCCCCGTCACCCTGAAGGTCTGGACCGGCTTCACCGGCGGCGACCGCCCCGGCTACGCCACCATCGTGCAGGACTTCGAGAAGGCCCACCCGGAGATCAAGGTCGACATGACCGTCCAGCCCTGGGACACCATCCAGCAGAAGCTGCCGTCCGCGTGGCTCACCGGACAGGGCCCCGACGTCGCCGCGGTCAGCTCGGACCCGAACGCCGTCGCGCAGTACGTGAAGACGAACTCGGTGCTCCCCATCACGATGACCGGCAGCGGTGACAGCAAGATCAACACCGCGCAGTTCGCCCCCGGGACGGTCGACGAGTTCACCTACGACGGCAAGCTCTACGGCGTCCCCGCGAACTTCGCGACGCTGAGCCTGTACTACAACAAGAAGCTCTTCCAGGAAGCCGGCATCGCGAACCCGCCGACGACCGTCCAGGAGATGGCGGCCGACGCGAAGCAGCTCACCACCGGTGGGAAGTACGGCATCGCGCTCGCCGACAACCAGACCATCCAGATGTGGCCGGTCCTGCAGTGGCTCGAGGGCGGCGACATCGTCACGGGCAAGGGCTGCAGCGCCGTCCAGACGAGCGCGTCGAAGAAGGGCCTCGAGACCTGGGGTGACCTGGTGGCGAAGGACGGGGTCAGCCCGGTCGGGCTCACCGGTGCCGAAGCCGACTCGCTGTTCTCCGCCGGCAAGGCCGCGATGGAGATCAACGGACCGTGGGCCGCGTCCGGGTACGAGAGCGCCGGGATCGACCTCGGCATCGTGAAGGTCCCGGTCGGCGTCGACGGCAAGTCGAGCACGCTCGGGTCGATCGCGCCGCTGTCGATCTCGGCGAAGACGAAGTACCCGGAGCAGGCGCAGCAGTTCCTGGCCTACTGGACGTCGAAGACCGCGCAGCAGAAGTTCTCGCTGCAGACCGGCTTCCCGCCGCTCCGCACCGACCTGACCGACGACGCGAAGCTGCAGGCCGACCCGACGGTGTCGGTGTTCGCGAGCCAGGTCGGCGACGCCCGGCTGTACCTGCCGCACGTCGAGAACGCCACGAAGGTCGACTCCGACGCCTACGTGCCGATGATCGGCAAGATCACCCGCGGCACCTCGGTCGCCGACGCGACGAAGGAGGCCGCGTCGACCATCGACGGCCTGACGGGTTGCAGCAAGTGACCGACCAGCTCCTCGGGTCGGCCCCGTCACGCGGTGCGCGTGACGGGGCCCCCGCCTCCGCCACCGGCCGGGAGGCGCGCCCCACCCGCCGTCGAGCGCGCCGCTTCCAGCCGGCCTGGCTCTTCATGGCGCCGTCACTGCTCATCCTCGGCGTGTTCGTCCTGTTCCCGATCCTCCGGTCGCTGTACTACTCGTTCTTCGACTGGACGGTGGGCGCCGCATCGCAGCAGTTCGTCGGCCTCGGGAACTACGTGCAGCTCACCCGCGACCCGCAGTTCTGGAACGCGCTGCGCGTGACGCTCGAGTACACGGTCGTCTCCGTCGTCCTGCTCGTGGTGCTCGGCTTCGTGGCCGCGCTCCTGCTGCAGCGGGACACCCTGCTCAACCGGATCGTCCGGTCGGTGTTCTTCTTCCCGACCATCGTGTCGCTCGTCACGATCGGCCTGGTCTGGAAGTTCCTGCTCGACCCCGACATCGGGCTCGTCGGCGGCCTGACCGCATTGTTCGGGCTCCCGAGCGTCGCCTGGCTGCAGTCCACCTCGCTCGCCCTGCCGACCGTGATCCTCGTGTCGGTGTGGAAGAGCATCGGCTTCGCGATGATCCTGTTCATCGCCGGGCTCAAGGGCGTC
This sequence comes from Curtobacterium sp. ME26, assembly GCF_903970945.1. NCBI lineage: Bacteria > Bacillati > Actinomycetota > Actinomycetes > Micrococcales > Microbacteriaceae > Curtobacterium > Curtobacterium sp. ME26. The sequence goes on along the minus strand of NZ_CAJCKG010000010.1, from coordinate 57,752 downwards.
CCCGCCGAACGGTACGAGGCGGCCGAGCTCGACGGCGCGAACCGCTGGCAGACGACCTGGCGCATCACGCTGCCGAGCATCCGCCCGACCCTGCTCTTCACGTCGATGATCCTGACGATCCAGTCGTTCCAGGTCTTCGACCTCGTCTACGTGATGACCGGCGGCGGACCCGTGTTCGCCACCGACTCGCTCGTGAACCTGCTCTACCGCGACGGCTTCGTCGACTACCAGACCGGCTACGCGTCGGCCATCTCCTGGGTCCTCTTCGTGATCATCATGCTCATCTCGCTCCTGCAGCTCCGACTGTTCCGCTACGACGATGTCGACTGACGCGCTCACCCGGCGACCGCCCGTGGCGGAGCCGACCCGTGCCTCCCGGCCGGACCCCGACCGACGCGCCCGGCGACACGGTCGTCGGAGCGGCCTCGTCGTCACCGGCTCCGTCCTGAAGTGGGTGTACCTCGGCATCGGGCTGGTGTTCGCGCTCGTGCCGTTCGTCTGGATGGTGAGCGGGTCGTTCCGGTCCGAGGCCGACCTGTTCGGCCACCCCGCCTCGCTGTTCCCGACGAGCATCACGCTGCACGGGTACCAGGGGGTGTGGTCGCAACTGCCGTTCCTGCGGTTGCTGCTCAACTCGTTCGTGTTCACCGTCGTCACGACCGTGCTGACGCTGCTCTTCGACTCGATGTGCGCGTACGCACTGGCCCGCATGCGGTTCGTCGGGCGGAACGTGGCGTTCGTGCTCGTCATCGCGACGCTCATGGTGCCGTTCCAGGTGACGCTCATCCCGGTGTTCGTCGAGCTGTTCCACCTCGGCTGGTTGAACACCTACCAGGGGCTGATCATCCCGCGGGCGACGAGCGCGTTCGGGATCTTCCTGTTCCGGCAGTTCTTCATCGACATCCCGCCGGAGCTCGACGAGGCGGCGCGCATCGACGGCGCCGGGCACTGGCGGATCTACTGGCAGGTGATCCTGCCGCTGGCGAAGCCCGCGATCGCGACCGTCGCCGTGCTCAACGGCATGGCCCTGTGGAACGACCTGCTCTGGCCGCTCGTCGTGAGCACGTCGAACGACATGCTGACGCTGCCCGCCGGACTGACGCTGTTCGGCGGGGCGCACGTGACCGACCACGCGGTCCTGCTCGCCGGTGCGGTGATCTCGCTGCTGCCGATCGCCGTCGGGTTCTTCTTCGCGCAGAAGTACTTCGTCGCCGGTGTCGCCACCTCGGGGCTGAAGTGACCGGCCCGTCCGCCTTCGCCCGCGGCACGTTCACCTGGGCGCTCGGGATCGAGGACACCTGCGTGCACCCGCCGGCCCGGTTCGCGATGGCGCCGCTCGACGAGCACGCGCTGACCGGGCACGACCGAGCGTGGCGGAGCGACCTCGACGCGGTCCGTGACCTCGGCGCCACGGCGCTGCGGTACGGCGTCGACTGGCCCCGTGTGCACCTCGGACCCGGCCGCTTCGACTGGTCGGAGCTCGACGAGCGCCTGCCGCACGCCGCGGCCGGCGGGGTGACGGTCATCGCCGACCTGGTGCACTACGGCACACCGACGTGGCTCGACGACTCGTTCGCCGACCCGCGGTACCCGGCGGTCGTGGCCGAGTTCGCGGAGGCCTTCGCCCGGCGGTACGCCGGCGTGGTCGACCACGTCACCCCCCTCAACGAACCGATCACGACGGCCTCGTTCGCCGGGCTGCGGGGCGTGTGGCCCCCGGGCCTCACCGGCTGGGACGGGTGGACCCGGGTGGTGCTCGGCATCGTCGACGGCATCCAGCGGACCGTCCGCGCCGTCCGGGCGGCGAACCCGCACGCCGTGATCGTGCACGTCGAGGCGAGCACGCTCGTCCGACCGGTGGACGGCGGCACCGCGGTGGTGGCGGAGGCAGCCCTGCTCGAACTGCTCGGGACCGTCCCGACCGACCTGGTGCTCGGACGGGTCACGGCGGAGCACCCCGCGCACGACTGGCTCCTCGGCCACGGGGCGACACCCACCGCGCTGCGGGCGCTGGTGGAGGGCGCGGTCGCCGTCGACCTGCTCGGCGTGAACTACTACCCGGACCTCACGCCGCGGCAGCTCACTCTCGAGGACGGCCGGGTCGTCCAGCACGCGCACGACCGGTGGACCGCCGGGCTCGTCGAGGCCCTCCGTCGGTTCGACGACCGGTACGGGATCCCCATGGTCGTCACCGAGACCTCGATCGAGGGCGACGACGACCGTCGCTCGGCCTGGGTCGCGGACGCAGCCGACGCGGTGCACGGGCTCGTGGCGGACGGCGTCGACCTGCGCGGGTTCACCTGGTGGCCGCTCTTCGACTTCGTCGACTGGTCGTACGCGGCGGGTGGGCGGAACGTCGAGGAGTTCGTGCTGCCGGCGGACGTCGTGGCCGACCGCGCGGCGAGCGACCGGAAGACGCCGTACCTGCGCCGCATGGGGCTCGTCCGGCTCGAGGAGGCGGCGGACGGAGTGCTCGACCGTGTGCCGACCCCGGCGGCGGAGCGGTTCCGGGAGCGGGCGACGGCCGAGGTCGGCGCGGCACGGACCCCGTGACCGGCTGACCCTCGGTGCGACCGCCGCGCTCGCCGTGGGTGCGGCATGATGCTCGGTGACCGGTTCCGCGTGGCACCGGCCGAGGACGGCGGTGGACGCACCGCCCCTGACGAGGGAGTCGAGATGGGGACCGTGTTCAGCGAGGCGGAACGCGCCGCGATGCAGCAGGCCGCCGACGAGCGCCGGGCGACGAGGGGTCTGAAGGGTGCGGCGAAGCGGGACGCCGAACGCGAGGCCTGCACCGTCGCCATCGAACAGCTGACCGGCTTCGACCGGACCCTGGCCTCCCGGTTCCACGTCCTGGTGACGGAGGTCGCGCCGCACCTCGACCCGAAGACCTGGTACGGCTTCCCGTCGTACGCCCGGGACGGCAAGGTGGTGACGTTCGTGCAGCCGGCCGCGAAGTTCGGGTCCCGGTACGCCACGGTCGGGTTCCAGCAGGACGCGGCGCTCGACGACGGCGCGATGTGGGCCACCTCGTACGCGGTCGTCGAGTGGACAGACGGCGTCGAGGAGCGGCTCCGCGACCTCGTCCGCCGGGCCGCGGGATCCGACCCGGGCGAGGACCGGTGACGGCGGTCGGCTCCGGTCGGGGCGGCGACCGGTGACGGCGGTCGACGAGGGCCTGCTGTACGACCTGTGCAGCCGCGCGCGGATCGTGCAGGTGCGGTCCGTGTCGTCGGAGGCCGGCCTGCGCGGGCTGACGGACCTGGTCCGACGCGCGACGGGGTGCACGGACACTCACTCCCACGAGCGCGTCGCCGCGATGATCGAGTCCGCCCCGCGGCCCGTCGGGTTCCGGTACGGAGTCGAGCGCGTCGAGCGCGTCAGCACCGCCCGGACGACCCCGCCGGAGTCGTGGTCCGAGGACGAGCGGCACGACCACCGGGCCGCGCAGGACGCGTTGCTCCGCGCGGTGGGGCGGGACTCCGGCGAGCCCGTCGCCGGACCGCTGGGGATCGCGCGGAACGTCGTGGAGCAGCTCCTGCTCCGCTGGTTCTAGCGCTCGCACCGCCGCAGCCGCCCGGCCGCCCCGGCCCCGCTCCGCCTACTCGTACCGGAGCGCCGCCACCGGGGCTGCCCGGACGGCCCGTGCGGCCGGACCGAGCGCGGCGGCGAGCCCGGTCGCCGACGCCCCGACGAGCACGACGACCACCAGCCACCCCGGCACGACGGGGGCGATGAGCGTGGCACCCTTCGTGGCCCCGAGCAGCGTGTACGCCCCCGCCCAGCCGTAGGCCGTGCCGAGCAGGACGCCGAGCACGACGGCCACGGCGATGGTGATCGCCGTCTCGACGAGCACGAGCGCGCGGACCTGCTGCCGGGTCGCGCCCACCACCCGGAGCAGGCCGAGCTCACGGCCGCGCTGCGCGATCGTCAGCGCGGTGACCGCGACCACGCCGGCGGCGGCGATGACCCCGGCCGCGCCGACGAGACCGGTGAACATGACCGCCAGTTGGTCGAACTGCTCCTCGATGCCGCGGTAGTACTCCGGGTCGCCGGCGGCCTGCTGCGAGAGCATGCTCGCGTACGTCGCGAAGCCCACCGCGAACGTCGCCATGAGCGTGACGGCGATGAGCAGGCCGACGGTCGCACGGGCGGTCCGCCTCGGTGCACGCAGGGAGTTGCGCGCGGCCATGGCGGGGACGACCGAGCGGGCGGTCGCGGCAGCCACCAGGCGGAGGACGGCGGGCAGCAGGACCGGCGACGCGACGACGACCCCCGTGAACGACAGGGCACCGCAGCCCACGGCGAGCAGCAGCGCGTCGACGGTCGACGCCCCGAGGACGACGGCGACGCCGAGCCCCGTGGCGCCCGACAGGAAGAGCGCCGCGGCGGTGACCGTGCGTCCCACGGACCGGGTCGTGCCGGGCGGCGGCTCGACACCGGACTCGAGCGCCCGCAGCGGCGGGATGGCGAGGACCGCCCGCGAACCGATGCGGAACGCGAGCGTGGTGATCGCGGCGACGAGCAGCCCGACCGGCAGGAGTACCGGCGGCGCGAGCACGCCGAGCGGCGGGAGCGTCCCGGCCGCGGCGGCGACGGCGAGGGCGGCGTCGGCGACGAGCGTGCCGAGCACGGTCCCGACGACGGCACCGACGAGTCCGCTGACCAGACCGGTCCGGGTGACCTGCCGGCGGAGCCGGGCGCCGGTCGCGCCGAGCAGGCGTTGCAGGGCGAGGGACCGGGCCTGGCCGGCGATCACGGTCGCGCAGGTGTTCGACGCGACGACGGCGCTGACGTACAGCGCGACCCCGATGAACACCCACGCCACGACGGGCAGGATGAGGGCGACCGTGGCGCTCGACCCGGTGCGGTCCCCGAGCTCGACGATCCGCCGTGCGGCGGCCGCCCCGGTCACCACCAGGGCGCCGAGCCCGGCTGACAACGCGGCGACCGAGACGGTGGCGGGGTCCTCGACGAGGAGCCGGAACGGGAGGCGGTGGTCGCCTCGCCGACGCCGGCCGCGGTGACGGGGCACGCTCAGGACCCGCCGTCGCCCGGGTTCGGCGTCCACGCGACCCAGCGGTCGCCCTTCGCGGTCATCGACCAGCCGCCGCACTGCAGCACGGACGTCGCCTTGTAGACGTCGGGCGCGCCGTCGGCGTCCATGGTCGGCGCCGACTTCCGCGGGGTGGTCCGGCAGCCGTCCGCGGTCACGCCGGCACGGCTCGTGAAGACCAGCGTCGTCGGTGCGGTGTCGGAGGGACCGCCGCCGGTGCCCGTCACGGAGGTGATCGCCGTCGCGTCGTCCGGCAGCCACGCGGGAGCGGACTCCAGGTCGGCGCGGCTGGACGCCTCGGAGGTCAGGCGGTCGTGGGCGGCGTCGCCGAGGGCGGAGCAGCCGGTCAGGGTGACCGCGGCGAGCGCGAGCGCGCCCACGGTCAGGACGGTCGTGGTGGTGCGGGGCATGTCGGGCCTTTCGTGGTGTGTGCTCTGATCACATCGGACCGCGCCGGCGCGGGGATCGGCTCAGAGGAGGACCGTCGTGCTCCTGCGGGATGACATCGGCGGACCGTGCTACTCGAACATCGATGCGACCGCCGCGTACGGGTCGCCGTCGACGACGTGTGCCGACCGCCGCGCGGGCCAGTGCGTCGTACCGTCGTCCGACCAGCACGGCACGACGTGGAAGTGCAGGTGCGGCACGCTCTGCCCGGCGTCGGCGCCGGAGGCCTGCAGCAGGACGGTGCCGGTCGCGTCGAGGGCGCCCCGCATCGCGCGGGCCACCCGTCGCGCGAGCGCCGTGCACGCGGCGAGCGAGGTGGGGTCGGCGCTCAGCAGGTCCGCGGTGTGCGCGACCGGCACCACGAGGGTGTGCCCGGGGGCGAGGGCCGAGTCGGGCAGGGGTGCGAACGCGACCGCGTGCTCCTCGCGCTCGACCCACGTCGCGGGGGCGCTGCCGTCGATGATGCGGCAGAACGGGCAGGTGTCCATCGGCCCAGTCTGGGGCAGTGGGGGACAGCGACCGCACATCCTGCGGACCGCGGGGAGGGGTCGGCCTAGCGTGGGATCGTCATGGCAGCCGAACACCGCAGATCCGTCGAGCCCGATGGGGCTCCCACCGTCGCGCACCACACCGCGCACCACGCCGCGACCGCCGAGCACCCCGAGGCGGAGCAGGCCGAGCAGCACCCCACCGAGCAGTCTTCCACCCAGCAGGAGCCTGCCGACCGGCGCGGCGGCCCTGGGGGTGGCGGCGACGAGCCGGACCCGAACCGCTGGAAGGCGCTCGTCATCTGCCTGCTCGGCGGCGGCATCGTGCTGCTCGACGTGTCGATCGTCAACGTCGCACTGCAGTCGATCTCGAGCGGCCTGCCCGGCGCCTCGCCCGAGGCCGTGCAGTGGATCCTGTCCGGCTACGCCCTGGCGTTCGGTCTGCTGCTCGTCCCCGGCGGTCGTCTCGGCGACGCCTCGGGCCGCCGGCGGATGTTCGTCATCGGCGTCGGACTGTTCACGGTCGCGAGTGCGCTGTGCGGGTTCGCGCCGAACGGGCTCGTCCTGGTGATCGCTCGCCTCGTGCAGGGCTTCGCGGGCGGTCTGCTCACACCCCAGGTGACCGCGCTCATCCAGCAGCTGTTCCGCGGCAAGGAGCGCGGCACCGCGTTCGGGCTGTTCGGTGCCACCGTCGGCATCGCGACCGCGATCGGCCCCCTGATCGGCGGGCTGCTCATCACCGCGTTCGGCACCGAGAACGGCTGGCGCTTCGTCTTCTTCGTGAACCTGCCCGTGGGACTCGTCACGATCCTCCTGGCCTTCCGCTACCTGCCCGCCGCGGCGACGAAGGAACGCGGTCGCCGGCACGACTTCGACCCGGTCGGCATCGTGCTGCTCGGTGCCGCGGTGGTCGCCCTGCTGCTGCCGTTCGTGCAGTCGGAGCAGTGGAAGAGCAACGCGAAGTGGTGGCTGGTCGTCGCCGCAGTCGTGTTCGCCGTCCTGTTCGTGCTCTGGGAGCGCCGCTACGGCCGGACGAAGGAGCCGGTCATCGACCTCGGGCTCTTCCGCCGTCGGTCGTTCTCGCTCGGCGTCGGCCTGGCCACGGTCTACTTCGCCGGCTTCACCCCGCTGTTCTTCGTCCTGACGCTCGCGCTGCAGTCCGGCCTGCACTACTCGGCCCTGCTCGCCGGCCTGGCCTCGGTGCCCTTCGCGATCGGTTCCGGCGTCGCCTCGACGATCGGTGGACGGGTCGTGCACCGATTCGGCCGGCAGCTCATCGTCGTCGGCACGGTCCTGGTCCTCATCGGGCTCGGCGGTGTCGTGTGGGTGGTCGCGAACCACTACGGACCGAACCTCGGCTGGTGGCTGGTGCTGCCGCTCCTGGTCGGGGGCATCGGCTCCGGGCTCACGATCTCGCCGAACCAGACGCTCACGCTCTCCGAGGTCCCGGTGGAGCAGGGCGGCTCGGCCGGCGGTCTCATCCAGGTCGGCGCCCGCGTCGGGTCGGCGATCGGCATCGCGGCGGTCGGCAGCGTCTTCTACTCGGCGCTCGCGAGCACGAAGGGCGACTACGCGCAGGGGCTGCCGCTGGGGCTCGGGGTGTCCCTGGCGTTCGTCGCGGCCGCGCTCGTGGCGGGCATCGTCGACGTCGTGGTCGGCAAGGTCCGGCACACGGAGGCGACCGTCTGACCAGCCGTCAGTCCGCAGTCGGGAGGCGGTACTTGAACCCCACGTGCGAGTCGACGAACCCGAGCCGCCGGTAGAACCGGTGCGCGTCGACGCGCGCGGCGTCCGAGGTCAGCTGGACGAGGGACGCCCCGAGCTCGGGCGCCGCGCGGTCGACGACCCAGCGCATCAGCGCGCCGCCGATCCCGAGGGACCGACGGCTGCTGGACACGCGGACCGCCTCGACCAGCAGCCGGGTGCTGCCGCGACGGGCCATGCCGGGAATGCGTGTCAGCTGCAGGGTCGCGACGACGGAGCCGTCGGCGTCGACCGCGACGAGGAGGTCGTTACCGGGGTCGCGGATGACCTCGTCGAGCGCCGACGCGTACGCCCCGACGTCGTCCGTGGCCGCCGTGTCACCGCGTCCGGCACTCACCGGGTCGTCGGCGAGCAGCCGCACGATGGCACCCAGGTCGTCCGACGTGGCGCGACGCAGGACCGTCGCCCGGTCGGGGACCTCGAGCGGGGCGGGGAGACTGAGGTGTTCGATCACGGTGACCAGTCTGGTCGGCGACCGGGTCCGGCGCTCCCGACGAGCGACGTCCCGCCTGCGCACCGGTAGCCTGCCCGGATGCGCTCCCGCCTCCGCCGACAGACGCCCGCGCTCGTGCTGGCCGCCCTCGCCGTCTGCGCGGTCGTCGTCGCCGTGCTGGCCGAGCGGACCGCGTGGCCGCTCGCACCCGCGTTCCCGTGGGCGCACTCCGGCGACTTCGCGCTCGTCGCGACGCGCAGCCAGTTCGACGCGGCGCAGGCCGCCCGGGTGGTGGCCTGGTGCTCGGCGGCGCTCGCCGGGGTGCTCGTCCTGGCGTCCGTGGTCGCCGCCCTGGCGCGCCGCTGTCGGTCCTGACCGCAGGGCCGTCACGGCGACCCGGTGGCGGACGGGAGGCGCGGCGCCGGCCCGGCACCGCGCCTCCCGTCCGTCGCGTCGCCCCCTCTGTCAGGCCAGCTGGCCGGACGGCGGGCGCGCGTCATCCCGCAGGATGATCCGCGGGGTGCTCCGCGCCCCCTAGGTTTCGGACAGCGGGGGCGTGTCCCCGCGGCCGAGCCAGGGAAGGCACCGTGACCCGACACACGAAGCGATCGTCCGCGATCCGATCCGCCACCGTCCTCGCGGTGACCGCCGTCCTGACGGGCGTGCTCGCCGCGCCCGCCCATGCCGCCCCCGCGGACGCGGCGGCGGTCGCCCCCGTGGCGCAGGGCGACGACTGGAGCGTGACCCCCTCCGCAGGCGGCTACGACGTCACGCTCGACCTCGATGCACCGTTGCCGATCCGGGCCGCGGCGCCCGTGCTCCTGGTCGACGGACACGACGTGGGCGTCGGCCGGACGAGCCTCGACCAACGACGGGTGACCGTGACCACCACCGACCCCGCGGTGGCCCGGGCCGACGACGTGTCGCTCGCGTGGACGAGCGACGTCGACCCGTCCGCGCCGTCGGGCACACCGAACGCCCCGCAGGCCGCGCCGTCCGGGACCCCTGCGCCGTCCGACGCTCCTGCGCCGAGCGACGCGGATCCCGCAGCGGCCGGCCCGTACACCGTGGCGCGCGCCGACTACGACCTCGGCGACCAGGTGGAGACCCTGCGCGGCTTCGGGGGCAACCGCAAGGGCGAGATGCGCGCCGCGGTGTTCCTGCCGGAGGACGCCCCGGGGAAGCGTCCGGTGGTCGTGTTCCTGCACGGCCGGCACGAGGCCTGCGTGGGCGGGACCCCGAGCAGCGCCGGGTGGCCGTGCGGCCGTCGGCAGACCGAGATCCCGAGCTACCGCGGCTACGACGCCGCCGCGACCGCGCTGGCGAGCAACGGCTACGTCGTCGTCTCGGTCTCCGCGAACGCGATCAACGCGCTCGACGGCACGTACGCCGACGACGGCGGAGCCCTCGCCCGCGGGCAGCTCGTGCTCGACCACCTCGACCTGCTCCGCCGTGCGGACGCCGGCCAGGAGCCGCGCCTGTCACCGCTGCTCGTCGGCAGGCTCGACCTCGGCGACGTCGGACTCATGGGGCACTCGCGCGGTGGCGACGGCGTCGTCCGGGCCGCCCTGCTCAACGAGCAGCGCGCGCAGCCGTTCGGCATCAGGGCCGTGATGCCCCTCGCGCCGACGGACTTCGGGCGGACGACCCTGCCCGACACGGACACCGCCGTCGTCCTGCCGTACTGCGACGGTGACGTGTCCGACCTGCAGGGCCAGCACTTCTTCGACGACTCCCGTACCGCGTTCGGGGACGACGTGCTCCGTTCGTCGATCCTCGTGATGGGCGCGAACCACAACTTCTTCAACACCACGTGGACGCCGGGGAAGTACCCGCTGGCCTCGTCGGACGACTGGTGGGACGACACCGACCCGGTGTGCGGGACGTCGTCGTCGACCAGCACCCGTCTGTCCGCCGATGCGCAGTCCGCCGTCGGCACGAGCCTGGTCAGCGGGTTCTTCCGACTGACGCTCGGCGGCGAGCAGCAGTTCCTGCCGTACTTCGACGGCAGCGGACGGCAGCCGGCAGCACTCGGGTCGGCCGACCTCCGCGTCAGCGCGTCGCTGCCCGGTGCGAGCCGCCGCGACCTCGCGCTGTTCACCGCTGCCGACCGGGCCGTCACCACGACCGGCCAGGTCACCGCGACGACGTGCGCCAGCGCCACGGCCGTGCAGGCGAAGCCGGCACTGCCCGCCTGCGTCGCGTCGTCGTCGAACGCACCCGACTTCACGCCTGCCTGGCTCGCACCGGCCGTGCCCGCCACCCCCTCGCTGCACGTCGTCCCGACCCGGACCCCGACCGGCGGCCAGGTGCACGTCGCGGTGCCCGCCGACCGCGGCGACCTGTCCGGGTTCTCGGCACTGTCCGTCCGGATCGCCCCGGACGACGGATCGCGCACGAACGCCGACGTGACGCTCAGCGTGCGGGACGCCGCCGGGCACGTCGCGTCGCAGCGGCTCGCCGACGTCAGCCGTTCCGGGCAGCGGCTGCCCGGGTCACGGAACGCCCCGCGGAAGACCCTGCTCCAGCAGGCGCAGGTCCCGCTCACCGCCTTCACCGGCGTCGACCTGACCGCGGTGCGCGAGGTCACGGTCGACGTCCCCGCGGGCAACGGCGGCGTGTTGCTCAGCGACCTGTCGGTGCTCCCGGCGTCGTCCGTCTGGCACCCCGCCGTGGTGGACCGTCCGACGGTCCGGATCGCCGACCGCACCGTCGACGAGGGTTCCGGCCGGGGCACCGTCCGCGCCGCCGTCGTGCTCTCGCGCCCCGCGCAGCAGACCACGACCGCGTACTTCGACCTGTCCGAGGTGTACGACGAGCACCTCACCCCGACCATGCAGCCCGTGGTGTTCCGACCGGGGGAGGTCTGCAGGGCGGTGAGCGTGCCGCTGCTCGGCGACCGTCGCCCGTCCACCGCGCCGACGACCGGCTACCCGATGACCGTGAGCAACACCCAGGGCGGCGCCGTGCTCGGCGACGGGGTCGGCACGCTGACCGTCCGCGAGGACGACGGCGTCCGTGACGACCGTGGTCGCACCGTCGCCTCGGCCGTCCCCGTGGGCACGGCCGGTGACGCCTGCGCCGAGGCCACCGCGGCCCCGACCACCGTGGGGACGAGTGCAGCGACCGTGCAGCGCGGGAAGCGGGTGACCTTCAGCGCCTCGGGCTTCCGCGCCGGCGAGTCCGTGCTGTTCCGGGTCGACCAGGGCGTCGCCGGTCGTGTGACGTCGGACGGTCGTGGTCGGGTGTCCCTCGCCTGGACGGTCTCGGCGTCGACGGCGGTCGGGAAGCACGCGGTCTCCGTGTCGGGTGCGGGGTCGAAGCGCGTCGGGTCCGGTAGCTTCGCGGTGCGGAGGTGACCCGGGCCGTCCCCGGGACCGGCGGAGGGGGAAGCATGGACGACGTGTCGGAGCAGCGTGGAGCACGGCGGCCGACGGTCGTGACCGTCGCGGTCGCGATCTGGTGGACGGTGCTCGCCGTGCGGACCGTGGAGGTCGTCGTCGGGATCGTCCGGCTCGACCGCGAGGACCCCGCACTCGTGCCGGCCGGGCTGGTCGGCGCAGTGCTCGGGATCGGCTTCTGCGCGCTGCTCGCGTGGGGCGCGCTGCGCACGGCACGTGGCTCCGGGACCGCCCGGTTCTGGCTCGCGCTGGTCAGCGCCTTCGCGGTGCTCAACGTGGTGATCGCCGTCTTCGCTGCGGAGCCGAGCTGGACCGTGCTCGAGCCGCTCGCGCTCGGCGTCGCCGCGGTCCTGACCTACCTGCCCTCGGCCCGGCCGTGGTTCCCGAAGGCCGAGCGTCGGCCGCGCCGGGTCGAACCGCGGACGATCGGGTGGGACCCGCAGACCGGGGAGCGGATCACGGAACAGCACGGGAGCGACGGCAGGGGCTGACCCGTCTGCCCGGTGACGGTCCGACACGCCGGACCGGGAACCCGTCGGCAGTCTGCGGACACCACCTGACATGAACCAGATCACGGGGGACCGGGCCGACTGGGCCCTGAGCCTCGCGGGCGACGGGCAGGCCTTCGGCAGGGTCTTCGACCGGCATGCCGCGAGGCTCCGGCGGCACGCGGTCGGCCTCGTTCCGACCTCGGCGGTCGCCGACGCGGACGACGTCGTCGCGATGACGTTCCTCGAGGCGTGGCGCCGCCGGGACACCGTCCGTTTCGTCGACGACTCCCTGCTGCCGTGGCTCCTCGTGACGGCGACGAACACGGCGCACAACGTCACCCGGTCGACTCGTCGGCACCGTGCCTTCCTCGGCCGGTTCCCGGTGCCCGAACCGGCGCCGGACCCCGCAGAGCAGTTCTCCGACGGCGGCGCGGTCGCCGCGATGGGTCGGCTCTCGCTCGACGACCAGCGCGTCCTGACGCTCTGTGTGCTCGAGGGGCTCGGCGAACGCGAGGCAGCCGCCGTCCTCGGCGTGCGGCCCGGGACGGTGAAGTCCCGACTCCACCGGGCGAAGGCCCGGCTCCACCAGCGGTACACAGCCACAGCGGAACCCCTCGGAGGCGCACTGTGAACGACGACTTCTCCCCACGCCTGACCGCGATGCGCGATGCGCTCGTCGCCGAGGTCGACCGGACCGGCGCTGCCGGCACCACTCCGGTCCGGCGCCGACGCCCGACCCGGGCCACGGTGCTGGCCGTCCTCGCGGCGTTCGTGGTCGGTGGCGGGCTCACCGGCGGCTTGACCGCGGCCGCGCTCCCCGGAGCAGACCCGGACGCCGCCGTCGAGAGCCAGCTGGCGACATCCGCGCGCTACCAGGTGGAGGAGAGCAACCACGCGACGGTGCTCGGGACCCCGACCTTCCTCGTCACGCACGGCGACCGGACCGTCACGCTGGACGACCGACCGCGCGGTGCCGACGCGATCACGGTGTCGTGGACGTGCCTGGACCGGGCGGACCTCCGGGTGGCGGTCGACGGGACGCGCGTGGACGTCGGCGACCCGTGCCTGCCCTCGACCGAGGACGTCGACCGCACGTCGTGGAGCATGACCCCCGTGGATGGCTCCGGCAACAGCACGGTCACGCTGTCGGGCTCCGGGCCGGCGCGCTACGCCGTGTGGGTGTCGTGGGTGCAGCGGGCGACGATCGCTGAGCCGTCGCCGCAGCAGGACGCCGAGACCGCCGACGGGGTCGTCACGCTGCAGGAGTACACCACGGCCTTCAACCGGCTGCAGGCGTGCATGGCGCAGGCGGGGCACCCGATGGGTGAGGTCCCGCTCACGTACTCCGCCGACGGGCTCTGGAGCTCGACGCCGGGCGGCGACGGACCCTGGTACCAGTACGGCATCGCCTCGGAGAGCGTGGAGGCGTTCGATACCCAGTGCTACCCGCGGGAGTTCGACGACGTCGACACGATCTGGCAGGGCGAGCACCCGATGCCGTACGAGCCACCCGTGGATCCGGCGCTGCGCGACTGACCGGCCGGCACCGCAACGGACGGGAGGCGCGGTGCCAGCTGGCACCGCGCCTCCCGTCCGACGGTCAGACCGTCCGTCGCCCGTTGCGACATTGCACTCGTCGAACGACAGCTGTTCTGTCGCACCATGCTCGTGCATCGGATGCGTGCGCATGATGCGACAAGACCGCTGTCGAACGACAGCGGTCTTGTCGCAGGACGCGTGCCGAACGGGCCGGCGTGCCCGCGCCGGCGCCTCACACCCCCGCGGGCACCGCCACCCGCGTCAACCGCACCGGCACCGCCTTCGACACCGGCGTGTTGCTGCCCTTCGCCGCGCTGTCGAGCGGCACGAGCACGTTCGCCTCCGGGAAGTACGCGGCCGCGCAGCCCCGGGCGCTCGGGTACGCCACGACGCGGTAGTCCCGCAGCACCCGCTCGACGTCGTCGTCCCACACCGTCGCGACGTCCACCCGGTCGCCGTCCTGCAGCCCGAGCTCGGTGAGGTCGTCCGGGTTCACGAAGACGACGTGCCGCCCCTTCTTGATGCCCCGGTACCGGTCGTTCAGGCTGTAGATCGTGGTGTTGTACTGGTCGTGGGCGCGCAGCGTCTGCAGCAGCAGGGTGCCCTCGGGGCGCTCGACGTGCTCCAGCTCGTTCACCGTGATCATCGCCTTGCCGGTCTTCGTGGCGAACGACCGCGAGTCGCGGGGACCGTTCGGCAGGACGAAGCCCTCCTTGCTCGCGGCGCGGCGGGAGTAGTCCTCGAAGCCGGGGACGACGTGGCTGATGTGGTCGCGGATGACGTCGTAGTCGTCACGCATGCCCTGCCAGTCGACGGCCACGCGGTCGCCGAGCGTGGCCTTCGCCAGCTCGCAGACGATCGCGACCTCGGACAGCAGGCCCGGGGCGACCGGCGGCACCTGGCCGTGGCTGCCGTGCACGGAGCAGACGGTGTCCTCGACGGAGACGAACTGCGGGCCCGCGGCCTGCACGTCGATCTCGGTGCGGCCCATCGTGGGCAGGATCAGGGCTTCGTCGCCGACCACGGCGTGCGAGCGGTTGAGCTTCGTCGACACCTGCACGGTCATCTCGGTGCCGCGGAACGCCGCCTCGGCGAGCTTCGAGTCCGAGATGGCGGCGACGAGGTTGCCGCCCATCCCCATCCAGAACTTGATCTCGCCGCGCTGCATCGCCTTGATGCCCTTGAGCGCATCGACCCCGTGCTCGCGCGGCGGCTCGAAGTGGAACTCCTTCGCCAGTGCGTCGAGGAACGAGTCGGGCATCTGCTCCCAGATGCCCATCGTGCGGTCGCCCTGCACGTTGCTGTGCCCGCGGATCGGCGAGGCGCCGGCGCCCGGACGGCCGATGTTCCCGCGGAGGAGCAGGAGGTTGATGATCTCCTTGATCGTGTCGACGGCCTTGGTGTGCTGCGTGATGCCCATCGCCCACGTGATGATCGTCCGATCGGAGCGCAGGTAGCGCTCGGCGAGCTCGTCGATCTCCTCGAGGGTGAGCCCGGTCGCGCGCACGACCTCGTCGTCGTCGACCTGCAGGACGTGCTCGACGAACGCCTCGTACCCGCTGGTGTGCTCGGCGATGAAGGCGTGGTCGACCACGGTGCCGGGGGCGGCGAGCTCGGCCTGCACGACGCGCTTCGACAGCGCCTGCAGCAGCGCCATGTCGCCGCCGAGCCGGATCTGCACGAACTGGTCGGCGATCTCGGTCCCGCGGCCGACGATGCCCCGGACCTTCTGCGGGTTCTTGTAGCGCTTCAGGCTCGACTCGGGCAGCGGGTTCACGGCGACGATCTCGGCACCGTTCTCCTTGGCGTCCTCGAGCGCGGTGAGCATCCGGGGGTGGTTCGTGCCGGGGTTCTGGCCCATCACGATGATGAGCTCGGTCTCCTCGAAGTCGTCGTACGCGATGGTCGACTTGCCGATGCCGACGACCTCGGCCATCGCCAGGCTCGTCGACTCGTGGCACATGTTCGAGCAGTCGGGCAGGTTGTTCGTGCCGAAGGCCCGGACGAACAGCTGGTAGACGAAGGCCGCCTCGTTCGAGGTGCGCCCGGACGTGTAGAACGAGGCCTGGTCGGGGGAGTCGAGCCCATTGAGCTTGTCGGCGATGATCCGGAACGCCCGCTCCCAGCTGACCGGCTCGTAGTGGTCCTTCCCCGCGGGCTTCCAGACCGGCTCGGTGATGCGGCCCTGCATGCCGAGCCAGTACTCGGTCTTGTCGGCGAGGTCGTCGACCGAGTGCTCCGCCCAGAACGACCGCGGCACGAGCACCGGAGTGGCCTCCCACACGACCGCCTTGGCGCCGTTCTCGCAGAACTCGGCGGTCTTGCGCTTGTCCGGGTCCGGCCAGGCGCAGCTCATGCAGTCGAACCCGCCCTTCTGGTTCAGGTTCAGCATGAGCTTGGCGGTGCGCGCGACGCCGAGCTGCTCGATCGCCGGGGTCATCGAGTGCAGGACACCGGGGACGCCGGCCGCCCAGTCCTTCGGCTCGCCGACCGTCATCTCGGCGTCGGTCACGTCGTCCTTCGGGGGCTGTTCGGTCACGGTGCGCTCACTGTCTCTCGCTGGGGCTCTGCGGTGCGGGCGGGCTCGACGATCCGCTCCGGTCGGCTGTAGACGACCATGCTCTGGCCGCGCAGGAAGCCGACGATCGTGATGCCGACCTCCTTCGCCAGGTCGACGGCGAGCGACGACGGTGCGGACACCGCGGCGAGCACCGGGATCCCGGCCATCGACGCCTTCTGCGTCAGCTCGAAGCTCGCCCGCCCGGAGACCATGAGGACGGAGCCGCTGAGGGGCAGCCGTCCCTCCTTCACCGCCCAGCCCACGACCTTGTCGACGGCGTTGTGCCGCCCGACGTCCTCGCGGAGGACGAGCATGCGCCCGGTCCGGCCGTCGAACAGGGCCGCCGCGTGCAGGCCGCCGGTCTTCTCGAAGACGTCCTGGGCCTCGCGGAGCCGGTCCGGGAACGTCGCGAGGAGGCCCGGGTCGAGCACGAGGTCGTCGTGCTGCACCGCGTGCTGCGAGGTGGTCCGGACGGCGTCGATGCTCGCCTTGCCGCACAGGCCGCAGGAGCTCGTCGTGTAGAAGGCGCGCTCGAGGCTCGGGTCCGGCGCGGGGACGCCCGCGGCCAGCGTCACGTCGAGCACGTTGTACGTGTTCAGGCCCTCGTCGGTCGCGCCGGCGCAGTACCGCGCGGCGGCGAAGTCGTCACCGCGGGCGATGACGCCCTCGGACACCAGGAACCCGGCGGCGAGGTCGACGTCGTTGCCCGGGGTCCGCATGGTGATCGCGAGCGAGTTGCCGCCGACGCGGATCTCGAGCGGTTCCTCGACCGCCAGCAGGTCGTCGCGCACGGAGCGCGACGTCGCGACCGTGATGCGGGTGACGCGCTTCCGCGCGGTGATCCGGCTCATGGTCCGGGTCTACCATCCAGGTCCGACTGCCGCCAGGGCGGTGCGGATCTCGCCGTCCTGCCTGTCCCGGTCCTCAGGTCCACGGCAGTCGGACGGGAGGCACGGCATCGCCCGCCACGCGGCCCCCGGACCCGACGACCAGCAGACCGTCCGCGTCGGCCAGGCCGCGCAGCATCGCCGACGTCTGGTGGGACGCCGGCACGGCACCGTCGGGCGTCGCCCGGTACGCGAGCACCAGTCCTCCCGGACGGTCGTTCGGCACGTCGACCGCCAGTCCGACCGACCCGGTCGGCTCGAGCGGGCGTCCGAGCAGCCCGGCGACGAGCGGCCCGCCGAGCAGCACGAGGCCGACCATCGCGGCCATCGGGTTGCCGGGCAGGCAGAGGTACAGGGTGGCGCCCCGGCGGGCGAGGAGCATCGGGCGTCCGGGGCGCACGTCCACCCGGTCGACGAGGAGCTCGGCGCCGATGCGGTCGAGCGCACCGCGGACGTGGTCGGTCGACGACCCCGCCGTGCCGCCGGTGGTCACGACGAGGCGCTCGCGGGCGGTGTCCAGGACCCGGGCGGTGTGGTCGGCGTCGTCGGACACCCGCTCGGTGGCCACCGGCTCGGCGCCGAACGAGCGGAGCACCGCGGGCAGCGTGTGCGTGAAGACGTCGCGGACCTGCCCCGGGCGCGGCACGCCGCTGCCGACGATCTCGTCCCCGAGCACCGCCACCCGGGCGGTCGGGGCGGGCGCGACGAGCACGTCGTCGACGCCGGAGGCCGCGGCCAGTGCTGCGCGCGGCGGGGTGAGCACCGTGCCGCCGGCGAAGAGCACCTGCCCGAGCGCGACCTCCTCGCCCGCCGGTCGGACGTGGCGACGCGTCGAGGGCGTGTGCCGGACGAGGAACCCTGCGTGGTCGACCGCGGCGTCCTCGGAGCGGACCACGGCGTCGGTGCCCGGCGGCACGGGGGCCCCGGTCGTGATCGGCCGAGCGTGCCCGGGCGTCAGGCGTTCGTCCGACGGCACCGCACCGGCGACGATGGCCGCCCCGAGCACCCACGGGCCGTCACCGGCGACCGCCCAGCCGTCCATGGCGGCACCGTCGTGCCCGGGGACCGCGCCCGGTGCGAGCAGGTCGCCGACGAGCGTCCGTCCGAGCGCACCGGCCAGGTCGAGCCGCACCGGACCGGCACCGAGGTCCCGGACGGCGGTGTCCGCGGCGAGCCGACCGCCCTGCTGGTGGGCCTCGGCGCGGGCGTCGTCCCAGGGGAGCAGGACCGCCGTCACCGGGCGTCGGGCTCGGAGGACCCGGAGGGCTCGGGGGATGCGGAGGGCTCGGAGGATGCGGGGGCCTCGCCGCGGGCCAGGGCCAGGCGCGTGGCGGTCGCCGCGGCGTCGCTGACGTCGGCGCTCGACCCGCCCCGGAGGCCCGCGGCGTACCCGACCAGGAAGGTGGTGAGCGGGGCGGCCGGACGGGCGACCCCGTGCGCGGCGTCGCGGGCGAGGTCGAGCACGACGTCGCGGTCGAGCGTGAAGTCCTCGGGGAACCCGAGCGCCTCGGCGAGCTCGGCGGTCCATGCGGCGAGGACGTCGTCAGTGGTCATGCGGTCAGTCAAGCAGCCCCGACCCGTCGGTGACCCGCCTGGCATCGGCCGGTTCGTCCACGTCCGCACAGAGTCCGGCATCCAGCGGGACCTCGACGATCCTGAGGTCCGCGGTCAGCCGCCGGACCGCCGCACCGTCGGGGTCGCCGAGCGCCCGGACCGCCGCGTGCAGCGCGTCCGAGCGGTACAGGGCGAGCAGCGGTTGCCGGCGCCCGCCCTCGTCGACCGCGACGAGCCCGTCGGCGTCGTCACCCGCGTCGTCGGCCGCGCCGAGCAGCTGCGCGACGGCGGCCTCGGGGCGGACCAGGTCGCACGCGAGCACGAGCGTCCACGGTGCCGGGTCGGCGACGGCGGCGAGGCCCGCGGCGATCGCGGCGACCGGTCCGCCGAAGGGCGGGTCCTCGCGGGCGTGGACGACCCCGTCGGGGGCCGAGCGCCCGTCGCGGAGCCCGACGAGCACGACCGTCGCTGCCCGTCCGGCCGCGGCGACCGCGTGGTCCGACAGTGTCAGGCCCCCCGAGACGAGCGCCGTCTTGTCGGCCCCACCCATGCGCGACGCCCGCCCACCGGCGAGCAGGACGGCGTCGTGCGCCACGCTCACCGTCCCGGCCATGCCTGCACCCTAGCCACGGCGGCCCGCAACCGACGGCCCGAGCGGGACCACGGGGTCAGGAGCAGCGCTCCAGCGTGGAGGCCGACCCGCCCCTGCTCTGCCATGGCTGCGACTGCCCCAGGGCGGACCCCCACCGCTGCACCACCCGGCACCCGAGGTCCGTGGCGGCCTGGCGAACGGGGTCGGTCGGAGGCGTCCCGGCCGCGACGACCAGGAGGCGGGTGCGACCCGACCGCACGAGGGACTCGACCTGCGCCGTGGTGAACACCGGCACCTGCCCGGAGAACCCGCCGTCCGTCAGGACCTCGTCCCCGGTGGCACCGATGACGTCCGCGGCGAGCCGCCAGGAGTCGGTGAGGAAGAGCGGTGCGCCGTCCCGGCCGCCCCCGTCACGCCGTGCAGCGGCGACGAGCTCCCGGTCCTCGCCGGGCAGGGTCGTCTGTCCGCCCCACGGGTCCGGCGCGGAGACCGAGAAGCCGGTGGTGTCCGTGTGCCCCGGTCCGCGGCCGACCGGCGAGCGGCCGATGGCGAGCGCCCGTGTCGGGGCCCCACCGGAACGGGCGAACGCCCCTTGCGCGACACCGACCGAGGCGTCCGACCCGCTGCCGTCGCGGGACGCGTCGAGCACCTGCAGCGAGAAGCACGCGGGTCCCAGCACCACGGCGGCGACGAGCAGGCCGGCGGCGGCCCTCCGGCTGCCGACGACCCGCGTCGAGGGCGCACCCGCCGCCCGGCGCCACCGCACGAGGAGCGCGACGAGGGCGGCCACCGTGGCACCGACGGCGAGGACGGCGAGGAGCGTCGGCTCCGAGGACGCGCGCGCGAGCCACGCCCACCACGCGCCCTGGACGACGAGCAACGCGACGGGCACCAGCCGCAGCCGGCGGTCGGGTGCGTCGACGAGCCTCGCGGCGCTCCACCACCCGAGCGCCGCGAGGGCTGCGAGCTGGACGCCGATGCCGGCGACGTACGCGGTGTGCGGGAGGGTGAGGGCGGACAGCACCACGAACCCGGTGCCCAGCCACACGACCAGGGTGAGGAACGTGGCGGTGGGGACCCGGGCCTCCCGGACGGTGCGCCCCGGCCACCAGCGGACCGCACCCACGACGATGCCGGTGAGCGCTGCGGGCCACGACCAGCCGACCTGCGAGGCGTAGGGCGGTGTGACGAGCTGCAGCAGGGAGTGACCGGGCCGGTGCCCGGCGACGGCACGCCACGCATCCGCGGCGTGGGCCGAGGCGTGCCCGAGCGCGCCGACCGCACCGGGCCACGCGCCGGGCAGGAACCGGTCGACGCCGTTGTAGCCGAACACCATCGCGAAGACGCTGTCGTCGGTCGACCCGTCGACGTACGGGTGGTCCGCCGTCGGCAGCAGCGCGACGACCACCGACCAGCCGAGGCTCGCGACGACCGTCGCGCCGACGAGCACCGCGACGTACCCGACGGCGCGGCGCCGGCGCGGCCCGGGACCGGTGGTGGCGAGGACCGTGCCGAGCACCAGCGCGGGCAGCACCATCCACGCCTGCAGCATCTTCGCCTGGAAGCCGACGCCGACGGCCAGTCCCGCCGTGAGCAGCGGCCACCACGTCCGGGTGAGCGCGGCCCGCTGCCACCAGACCAGGGCGACGGCCAGGGCCGCCGTGAGCAGACCGTCCTCCATCGGGTGCCCGAACATCGACACGAAGATCGGGGTCCCGGCGGCCAGGGCGGCCGCGACCAGGCCGGCACGGGCGCCGAGCCACCGGAGCACGACGACCGAGACCGCGAGGGTGGTGACGGCCCCCTCGACGACCTGCGGCAGCGCGAGCGAGGCCGTGGACATGCCGAACAGGTGGATGCTGATCGCCTGGGGGACCGCGAAGCCCGCGAGCTTGTCGAGCGTGACGGTCGCGCCCGGGTCGAACGAGCCGGACATCAACGCGGGCAGGGACTCCGACATCGACCGCGCAGCGGCCGCGTAGAAGGACAGGTCGCCGCCGCGCCCGAGGTTCCAGCTCGAGAGCACCGCGCCGAGCACCACGATCGCGGCGAGCGTGGCACGCTCCCCGCGGGTCTGCCGCCACCAGCGGGCGGGGTCGTTCGTCGTCATGCGGCGAGCGTCCCGCCGGAGTCGATGGAGGAGCCGTGCACGGGGAGGCCCGGTACCGCGGGTTCGTTCAGGTGCGGTACCGGGTGCTGGTGCGGGTCGCGGTCGCCGGACGATCTGCACTCGGGGCTGGGCAACCGGCCGAGCACCCGCTATGTTCGGCCGCACAACAAATCCTGGACAGACGATGACGTCGTAAGGAGCACCATGACCGGAGCGACCACGAGCACGGGCGGGTCCCCGCAGCAGGCCGTCGCACACCGCACGGGCGAGACGGTCCTGACCGTCGTCGACCACCACGGGACGCCGCTGGCGGACACCGAGGTCACCGTCGAGCAGACCCGCCACGCCTTCGGTTTCGGCAACATCGGCTTCGACTTCCTCGAGCTGGCGAACGGTGAACTGACCGGGAGCGCGGCCGCCGCCGCCGAGCACCTCGCCGACCTGTACACCGACGTCTTCACCACCGCGACGCTGCCGTTCTACTGGGGTCGCTTCGAGCCCGAGCGCGGCCGACCCGACACCGCCCGGCTCCGGCGCACCGCCGAGTGGTTCCGCGACCGCGGTGTCGCGCTCAAGGGGCACCCGCTCGTCTGGCACACCGTGCAGCCGGACTGGCTGCTCGGTCTGCCCCTCGACGAGGTCGAGCGGCTGCAGCGCGAGCGCATCCGCCGCGAGGTCGGCGAGTTCGCGGGGCTCGTCGACACCTGGGACGCCATCAACGAGGTCGTCATCATGCCGGTGTTCGACAACGGCGACAACGCGATCACTCCGCTCGCCCGGGCGAAGGGGCGCATCCCGACGATCCGGATGGCCTTCGAGGAGGCGCGCGCGACCAACCCGCACGCGACCCTGCTGCTCAACGACTTCGACCTGTCGAGCGCGTACGAGTGCCTGATCGAGGGCGTGCTCGAGGCCGGCGTGCAGATCGACGCCATCGGGCTGCAGACCCACATGCACCAGGGGTACTGGGGCGAGGAGACGATGCTCGCGATGGTCGACCGGTTCGCCCGCTACGGGTTGCCGCTGCACCTGACCGAGACGTCGCTCGTGTCGGGTGACCTCATGCCCGCGCACATCGTGGACCTCAACGACCACCAGGTCCCCTCGTGGCCGTCGACGCCCGAGGGTGAGGCCCGGCAGGCCGACGAGGTCGAGCGGCACTACCGGAGCCTGGTCGGGCACCCGGCGGTCGAGTCGGTCACGTACTGGGGGATCACCGACGCGGGCGCGTGGCTCGGTGCGCCGATCGGCCTGGTGCGCGCGGACGGGTCGCCGAAGCCGTCCTACGAGGCACTGCGGCGGTTGATGAAGGACGAGTGGTGGACGGCGCCGACCGTGCTGCGCACGGACGAGCGGGGCCGGGTGTCGGTGCGGGGGTTCCGGGGGGAGTACCGGGCGGACGTGCGTGGTGCGTCGACGGCGTTCGCCGTCGGTCGTGCACCGGGGCAGCAGGAACTGGTCGCGCCCGCCGGGTGAGCGGACGGCGGACGGGAGGCGCGGGGCGGGGCCGCCACGCGCCTCCCGTCCGCCGGGTACCGGGTCCTGACTGCGCGATCCGTACCGGACCGGTCGTACCGGGCCGCCGCCGCGCTACGCTGCTGCCACCCACCACCGGCGGCCGTCGACGAGCGCCCCGAGGACAGCGACGTCCTCCCTCCGCGCGAGCGGCCACGTGTCTGCAAGGAAGCAGGTCAGCGTGTCCTCATCCATCAACTCGTCAGCCGGGAGGACCCGCACGGCGGGTCGCGCGCTCGGCATCGTCGCGGTCGTCGGCGCCGCGGCACTCGGCGTCGTCGGCCCGGCGCAGCTCGCCGTCGCGGCACCGCTCACGCCGCCGCCCACCGACCTCGGTCCGAACGTCCTCGTCTTCTCGCCCGACATGCCCCAGGCCGACATCCAGGCGAAGGTCGACGCCGTCTACGACCGGCAGGTCGACGACGAGATGGGCACCGGCCGGTACGCGCTGCTGTTCCGGCCCGGCGTCTACGGTTCGGCGTCCGACCCGCTCGACGTCCGCGTCGGGTACAACACCGAGGTCGACGGCCTCGGGCAGGACCCATCCGGTGTCACGATCAACGGCGGCGTCACCGCGACGGGTCGCAACGGCAGCGGCTCGCTCGACACCTTCTGGCGGTCGGTGTCGAACCTCACGATCAAGGTCGTGCCGACCGCGGACGCCTGCCACACCGGCAACGAGATGTGGGCGGTGTCCCAGGCCGCGCCGATGCGGCGGGTGGACGTGAAGGACTACACGACGTTCATGCCGTACTGCGAGAGCCCGAACTACGCCAGCGGGGGCTTCGTCGCCGACTCCCGGCTCGAGGGCGGGGCGCTCAACGGGTCCCAGCAGCAGTTCTACGTCCGCAACACGGACCTGGGTGCCGGCTGGTCGAACGGCGTCTGGAACCAGGTGTTCTCCGGCGACCTGAACGCCCCGGCGCAGTCGTTCCCGGTGCCGCCGTACACGACGCTCACCGCGACCCCGGTCTCCCGCGAGAAGCCGTACCTGTACGTCGATGCCGCGGGTGCCTACCGGGTCTTCGTCCCGAGTGCGCGGACGAAGTCGGTCGGCACGAGTTGGGCGGACGGGCACACGGCCGGTACCTCGCTGCCGATGAGCAGCTTCTTCGTGGCACACCCGGGTGACCCGATCGCGCGGATCAACTCCGCACTCGCGCAGGGGAAGAACCTGCTGATGACCCCCGGTGTGTACGACGTCGCGCAGAGCATCGCGATCAAGCGGGCCGACACCGTGGTGCTCGGACTCGGCCTGGCGACCCTCACGGCGCAGAACGGCGCCGTACCGATGACGGTCGCCGACGTGCGTGGGGTCGACATCGCCGGCCTCACCTTCGACGCCGGGACCGTGGACTCGCCGACCTTGCTGCGCATCGGAAGCGGCCACGACAAGGGCGGTCCGCACGTCGCCAGTGCCGCCGACCCGACCGCGCTGCAGGACGTCTTCTTCCGTATCGGCGGCCCGCACGTCGGCAAGGCGACGACGAGCCTCGAGGTGAACTCGGACCACACGATCCTCGACGACGTCTGGGCCTGGCGCGCCGACCACGGGGTCCCCGGATCCGTCGGATGGACCGTGAACACCGCCGACACGGGAGTCGTCGTGAACGGCGACGACGTCACCGCAACCGGGCTGTTCGTCGAGCACTACCAGAAGTACAACGTTGTGTGGAACGGCGAGCGCGGACGGACCGTGTTCTTCCAGAACGAGCTACCGTACGACGCACCCGACCAGGCTGCGTGGCGCCACGGGAAGGTCGACGGCTGGGCCGCGTACAAGGTGGCGGACTCGGTCAGGACCCACGAAGCGTGGGGCCTCGGCAGCTACATCTACACGAACGTCGACCCGAGCCTCCACGCGACGCAGTCGTTCGAGGTGCCGGACCGACCGGGTGTCGTCATGCACGACCTGACGACGGTCGCCCTCAACACGAACGCGGGGACGATCGACCACGTGATCAACGGCGAGGGGACCGCCGCGACCGGGGCGGTGTCGGGACAGCCGCAGACCGTGACCACGTACGCGAACGGGGTCGCGCAGTAGCGGGAGTCCGTCGCTCGTCGGCGGACCGGCGGCCGGGGCCTTAGCGGTCGTCGACCCCGAGGAAGCGCAGCGCTCGGCGGACCGTCTCCTCCTGCGGGCGGGTGCTGTCCACGACGAGTCGGTCGTCCGTGCGGGGCTCGTACCGGTCGGCCGTGCGCTGCACCTGTTCCCACGTCGGGAGCGTGAAGCCGGGAAGGTCGTTCGCCCGCTGCTCCACCCGTCGGCGGTGCTCGTCGAGGTCCGGGCAGACGACCTCGATGACGCGGAGCGGCACGCCGGCCTCGCGGGCGGTCGCGACCCAGCCGGCGCGGGCGGCCTCGACGCCGCTCACGGCATCGGCGAGCACCGTCCGTCCCCGTCGGAGGTTCGGGATCGCGACCGCGTGCATCACCGAGTACGCGGCGATCCCGGACTGCTCAGGCGGGATGTCGTACCTCCACATCGCCGCCTCGATCGCATCGACCCGCAGCGACAACGCGGGGAGCACCGCGGCGATCGCCGCGGAGAGCGTGGACTTCCCGGCTCCCGGGAGCCCGCAGACCTGGACCAGCACGGTCGACCCCTTCGTCGGTGTGGACCCACTCTCCACCAGGGGCGATCCGTCCGCGCGGGCACCCGCGTGCCGTCAGTGTCCCAGCGGAGCGACGATCGACTGCGCGGCGGCGCGGGCTGCTGCCGCCCACGGCCGCGACGGATCGGCCTGCGCGCTCGCCATGGCGCCGTCGTAGAGCAGGCAGAGCTGCAGCGCGGTGGCGTCCGGGTCCGGTGCGTGTGCCTCGGTCAGGAGGCCGCTGAACAGGCTCCGGACCCAGTCGCGGTGCTCGAGCGTGACGGCGTGGCTCGGGTGGTCTGCCCCGTACTCCGCTTCCACGTTGATGAAGGGGCACCCGCGGTAGCCGGGTTCGTCGAACCACTCGCCGAGCATGTCGAACACGGCCGCGATGCGCTCGCGGGGGTCCTGCCCGCGGCTCGGGAGTTCCTGCGCAACGTGGTCCTGCCACGCGGTGCTGCGATCCCGCAGGTACCGCAGGACGAGGTCGTCCTTCGTCCGGAAGTGCGTGTAGAGACTCGCCTTCGAGATGGACGCCTCGGCTGCGACCTGGTCGACACCGACCGCGCGGATGCCCTGTTCGTAGAACAGCCGGTCGGCGGTGGCGACCGCCCGCTCGTAGGCAGGTCGGCGGCGCTTCGGGGCGGTCTCGGTCATGGTTTGACTTTACTGCACCGATCTGTACAGTTTCCAGTAGGTAAACCAAACAGATCTGTTCAGTCAAGGAGCAACGGCATGAAGAAGACCGCACTCGTCACCGGATCGACCAGCGGGATCGGCCGCGCGACAGCCGAGCGACTCGGCGCGCAGGGGATGCACGTGATCGTGTCCGGCAGGCACGAGGAACGGGGTGACACGGTCGTGGCGGCCATCCGCGCTGCCGGCGGGACCGCGGACTTCGTCCGTGCCGACCTGCGCGACGCCGACAGCGCCCGTGCACTCGCGACTGAGGCGCTCCGCATCGGCGACGGTCGCGTCGACGTCCTCGTGAACAGCGCGGGCATCTTCCCGTTCGGCGCCACGGCCGACACCTCCGAGGAGGGCTTCGACGCCGTCTACGGCCTGAACGTGAAGGCTCCGTACTTCCTCGTCGCCGAGCTCGCCCCGGGCATGGCCGAGCGGGGTGAGGGGGCCGTCGTGAACATCACGACGATGGTCGCCGAGTTCGGCGCCTCAGGTATGGGACTGTACGGCTCGACCAAGGCGGCCCTGGTGCTGCTGACCAAGTCGTGGGCGGCGGAGTTCGGTCCGTCCGGCGTGCGGGTCAACGCGGTCAGCCCCGGGCCGACCCGGACGGAGGGGACTGCGGCGATGGGCGAGGCGCTCGACCAGCTCGCGGCAGCCGGTCCGGCCGGTCGCCCCGGCACCGCGGACGAGGTCGCGGAGGCGGTCGTCTTCCTCGCGACGGACGCTGCGTCGTTCGTGCACGGCGCCGTCCTGCCGGTCGACGGCGGGCGGATCGCGGTCTGACCGCGCGGTGTCGGACGGGAGGGGCGTGGCGGACCGCCGCGCGCCTCCCGTCCGATCCTGTCGGCGACCACCGGTTCGGAGGGCAGTCAACGGGGTGTTGCGCGATCCCGGGCGGACCCGGCGACCTCGGCTTCCCAGAGGACCTCGCCGTCGACGATTGTCGTCGTGGGCGTGAGTCCGATCCGGCGCGCCACCCGTGACGACGCCGTGTGGTCCGCCCGGATGGACGCCCTGGTCCGTCCGACGCCGAGCGGCCGCAGCCACGACGAGACCGCGGTCGCCGCTTCGACGGCGAAGCCGTGCCCCTGGGACGCCGGGGTCACGAGCCAGGCCAGGTCGGCCGTGAGCGAGGCGGCCTCCCCGGTGACCGTGGCCTGCACGAAGCCGATCGCCGGCTGCTCGTTGCCGGTCGGTCGGAGGACCCAGTTCAGCCACCCCGCGCTCCCGTCCGCGGACCGGCCCCGAACCTGTCGCGCGTACCGGGCGCGGAGTTCGCGCAGCGTCGGCGGTCCACCACCGGTGAACCGGTACAGGTCGCGGTGTTCGAGCACGCCCGCCAGCTCGTCCGCGTGCTCGACCGCGAGGGGTTCGAGCGCGAGGCGGGGAGACCACAGGGTACCGCGACGGGCCAGGACACACCTGGAGCTCGCAGACGGATCGGCCTCGCGTGACGCCCGTCCGGGCTCGCCGCACCTCGCCGCACCTCGCCTCGGGAGGTCGCCGGTCAGCCGAGGTCGAGCGTGCGCCCGAACGTCCGGGTGACGGGCGGTCCGGCGAGCACTGCACCGAGAGCGTTCGCAGCACCCTCGGGCGTCGCACGCCACGCGACGTAGGCGTCGTGGTCCGCGGCCGTCGCCCAGCGCTCCAGCACCACGGCGCGGTTCGTGTCGGCGTCGTCGACCAGCACCTCGAGCGACTCGTTGCCGGGGAAGCCTGCCGTCTGGGCGAGGGTCTCGCGGACCGCCGCGTCGATGGCGTCCTGGTCGACGTCGTCGCGGAACTGGACCTCGAGGAAGACCGTCTGGGTCACGGGTGCACCTTTCGTCTGCGGTGGCCGGCTGTCGGCCACCCGTCGAGCCAACCGCGTGGTGCCCGCCGGTGTTCCGAGGCTGCTCGTCGCCCGCTCCCGCAACACGCAACGTCGGCGGTCGCTCGCAGCGCGATCGCGCTGCGAGGAGCCGCCGAGGTTGCGTTTCGCGAGCCGGTCGCGACTCCGGACGACGAAAAGCTTCCGAAGGAAGGTTTTGCGTGCTACCGTCCTCTTCACCTAGCACCGCTAGGTATTCAGAGGGCCCCCGCCCCCGATGACTCGAGGAGGAGTCATGTCGACACCGACGTCGAAGGAAGAACCGCAGTCCGGTCTCGCCGGTACCGCGAACCCGCCGGTCACCGCCGCCGCGGGAGCGACGAGCTCCGACCCCGCCGCCGCGTCGCGTGCGTTCTCGGTCGAGGGCCTCACCCAGTCGGTCAGCACCATGCGCGTCGGTGCCGGCTACCTGTGGGCGCTCAGCCTCGCCCAGTTCGGCCTGTTCGCCGCACTGCTCACCCCGGTCTTCGTGAGCATGTCGATCAAGGCGACGCAGCTCAACCCGGACAGCCCCGAGACGATCGTCGGTTCGGTCCTGCCGTTCGGTGCCCTCGGCGCACTGCTCGCGAACCCCCTCGCCGGGGCGCTCTCCGACCGCACCCGCACCCGCTGGGGCCGCCGCCGGCCCTGGATGGTGGCCGGTGTCGTCGTCTTCGTCGTCGCCCTCGCCTGGCTGGCGTTCTCGCCGGACGTGCTGCAGCTCACGCTCGCGTGGGTCCTCGCCCAGGTCGCCGCGAACGCGGTCCTCGCGACGCTGACGGCGAGCTTCGCCGACAACGTGCCCGAGTTCCAGCGCGGCAAGGCGTCGAGCGTCATCGCCCTCGCGCAGAACACCGCCATCCTCGCCGGCCTCTACCTGGCCGTGTACCTGGTCGGGAACCTGCCGGTCCTCTTCATCGCCCCGGGCGTCCTGGCGATCGTCGTGATCCTGGTCTACGCGTTCGTCGCCCGCGACGACCTGCCGTCGACCACGAAGCCCTTCAGCTGGTTCACCCTGATCGCCTCGTTCTGGACGAACCCGATCAAGAACCCCGACTTCGGGCTCGCCTGGTGGGGCCGCTTCCTCATCACCTTCGGCACGTTCATGTTCACGACGTACCGACTCCTCTACATGCAGGAGCACCTGGGCATCGAGAGCCTGCAGGAGGCCACGGCGACCGTCGCGTTCGGTGTGCTCCTGTACACGGTCGCCCTGCTCATCAGCGCCGCAGTCTCCGGCTGGGTCTCGGACCGCGTGCGCCGCCGCAAGGTGTTCGTCTGGGGCTCGACGGCCCTCACCGCGGTCGGCCTCGTGATCCTCGCCCACATCGACACCGTCGGCGGGTTCTACTTCGCCGAGATCGTCCTCGGGTTCGCCTACGGCATCTACGCCGCCATCGACACCGCGCTCGTCGTCGACGTGCTGCCCGACCCGGAGCGTCCCGGCAAGGACCTCGGCGTCATCAACATCGCCAACGCCCTGCCGCAGTCGCTCGCCCCGGCGGTCGGCCTGTTCCTGCTCGGCATCGGCGGCGGCCAGAACTACACCCTCATGCTCTGGGGTGCCGGCGTCGCCGTGCTCCTCGGTGCGCTCGTCATCCTCCCGATCAAGAAGGTCCGGTGACCCCCGTGCGCCCCACCGTCTCCCTGCAGCTCTACACGGTCAACGCCGCGCTGGAGCCCGACCTCGACGCCGGCGTCGCCCGGCTCGCCGCGATCGGCTTCGACACCGTCGAGGCGTTCGCCTTCGTCGACCGGGCCCCGCAGCTGAAGCAGGCCTTCGACGCGCACGGCATCAGCGCGAAGACCGGTCACGCCTTCCTGGTCGAGGAGTCCGTCCCGCTGCCGGACGGCACCTCGATGACCGCGCCGTCGCACGCCGACACCTTCGCCGCGGCGCAGGTACTCGGCATCGAGATCGTCATCGACCCGTTCGTCGGACCCGCCGCCTGGACCACCCGCGAGGGCGTCGAACGTGTCGCCGCTCGCCTGAACGCCGCTGCGGAGGAAGCCGCCGCCCACGGCATGCGCGTCGGCTACCACAACCACGACCACGAGCTCCGCCCGCACATCGACGGCAAGCCCGCGCTGCAGGTGCTCGTCGAGCTGCTCGACCCCCGCGTCGTGCTCGAGCTCGACCTGTACTGGGCGACCGCCGCCGGCATCGACGTGGTCGCGTTCGTCCAGGAGCTCGGGGACCGCATCGTCGCCGTGCACGTCAAGGACGGGCCGATGCGCGACGGGATCTCCACCGCACAGGTGCCGACCGACCAGACCCCGGCCGGCCAGGGTGACGTCCGCCTGGCCGACGCGCTCGCCGCGGCCCCGGCCCTCGAGTACGCCGTCATCGAGTTCGACGGCTTCGACGGCGACGTCTTCGACGGTGTCGAGCAGTCCTACCGGTGGCTGCGCGCCACCCTCGCCGGATCCGACGAGACGGCCGCGACCGAGGTGTCCGCATGACCCGCACCGGCCGCGTCGGCGTCGGCTTCATCGGCGCCGGCATGATCAGCGAGCAGTACCTGACCAACCTCACCACGTTCCCCGACGTCGAGGTCGTCCGGATCGGCGACATCGACACGGAGCGTGCCGCAGCATCGGCCGCGAAGTGGGGCGTCGCGGCCTCCGGCACCGGTGACGAGGTCCTCGCCGACCCCGACGTCGAGATCGTCGTCAACCTGACGTTGCCCGCCACCCACGTCGAGGTCTCGACGGCCGCACTCCGTGCCGGCAAGCACGTGTGGAGCGAGAAGCCGATCGGTGTCGACCGTGCCAGCGCGGCCGGCCTGGTGGCGCTCGCCGACGAACTCGGCCTCAAGCTCGGCATCGCGCCCGACACGGTGCTCGGCACCGGCTGGCAGACCGCCAAGCGCGCGATCGAGGCAGGCGCGATCGGCACGCCCCTGACCGCCGTCACGAGCTTCCAGTGGCAGGGGCCCGACGTGTTCCACCCGAACGCGTCCTTCCTCTACGCCAAGGGTGCCGGGCCGCTGTTCGACATGGGCCCGTACTACTTCACAGCGCTCGTGCACCTGCTCGGCCCCGTCGAGTCGGTGGTCGCGACGGGCACGAGGTCCTGCGACACCCGCCAGCTCGTGGTCGGCCCCAACGCCGGTCAGGAGTTCCCGGTCGAGGTGCCCACGCACCTCTCCGTCCTGACGTCCTTCGAGCAGGGCGGTAACGCCCAGTCGCTGCTGTCGTTCGACACCCCGCTGTTCCGGCACGGCGTCTTCGAGGTGAACGGCACCGAGGGCACCATCGTGCTCCCGGACCCGAACACCTTCGGCGGCGGGCACCCGATCCGGATCGCTCGACCGCTGGGTGCGGACGTGTCGTTCCCGATCGAGCAGGAATGGGAGACGCTGTCCGACGAGGAGCCCACGGTCGGCCGCGGGCTCGGCATCCTCGACATGGCGCGGGCCATCCGCGGGGGCGGCTCGCACATCGCCACGGGCGAGGTCGGCTACCACGTGCTCGACACGATGGTCGCCGTCGAGGAGTCGGTCGAGCGCCGTGCGTTCGTGCCCGTCGAGTCGACGGTCGCGCCGATCGCGTCGCTGCCCGAGGACTTCGACCCGCTCGCCGCGACCCTGGAGGGTGCGTCCGCCGCGGTGTAGGTGACCGGGTGACGGACGGGAGGCTCGGTGTCGGCTGGCACCGGGCCTCCCGTCCGTCGTGTGGCCGGTCCCGCGCGTCGCTGCCGGGAGTCCGATCAGGAGCCGGCGCCGTCCGAGGGAGTCGAGGACGGGGTCGCTCCGGGGACGTCCGGAGGCGTGTTCGTGTGGCGCTCCGCGTACTTCTCGGTGTTGAGCGCGGTGATGTCGCCCGGCGTGCACGGCGTCTGCAGTTGCAGCGTCGACCCGTGCTCGGTGGTCCCGAACTCGACGAAGAACCCGTCGTCGAGCGACCGCGTTGCCGGGTAGCGCAGGCGCTGGCCCGGCGCGTCACCGGTGATGGCGGCACGCACGGGCTGCCATCCGA
Source organism: Curtobacterium sp. ME26 (assembly GCF_903970945.1). Classification (NCBI taxonomy): domain Bacteria; kingdom Bacillati; phylum Actinomycetota; class Actinomycetes; order Micrococcales; family Microbacteriaceae; genus Curtobacterium; species Curtobacterium sp. ME26. The sequence continues at coordinate 25,801 of NZ_CAJCKG010000010.1, read as the reverse complement.
GCGCTGTCCAGCGACGTTCCAGGTCGTCGAGCACCCTGGTCCGCTCCGCCCCGGTCGTCGCCGGGCCGTAGCGATTGATCACCCACTGCACCCCACGAGTCCCGCATGCACGCGCAGCCGTGTCCGACGCGAGCCACCCCGACCCGACGACGTCCTGCGACGATTCGACCTCGGCGTTCATCGTCCGCCAGACCTCCTTTGCGGCGTCCTCATCAGTGTCGGACGCGGCCGTCCCCTCCTGCGCGGGTGAGGACGAGCACGCTGCCAGTGCGACGATGCCGGCGGTCGCCAGGGCTGCGCGCAGGGTCCGGGCTCGCCGGACCGTCACGGCGTCGCTCCGTCCGTCGCTCCAGGGACGTCCGGCGGCGTCGTCGTGTGGCGCTCCGCGTACGCCTCGGCGTTGAGCGCAGCCACGTCACCAGTGGCGCAGGGCGTCTGCACGGTGATCGTGGTCGCGTGGGCGTTCGTGGTGAGCTCGACGAAGAACCCGTCCTTCGTGCTCCCCACGCTCGGGTAGCGCAGCCGGTCGCTTGGCGCATCGCCGCCGATGGCGGAGCGGACCGCAGACCAGCCGAAGCCGGACCACCGTTCCTCGACGGCCGCGAGCAGACGCGTCCGTGAACCTGGGTCGGAACCCGGGCCGATGCGACTCACCAGCCACTGCGCGCCGGTCGAGCCACACCCGCGAGCGGCGGTGTCGTACGCGAGCCACTGGCCCTCGAGGAGCGCCTGTGTCGTCTCCACCCGCTCGTTCGTCGCGTCCCAAACCCGTTCCGCGGGATGGGATGGACCGTGTGACATCTCTGCCTCCTGAGGCGATCGGGTCGAGCAGCTGCTGAGGGCGAGACCGAGCGCCAGGACGGCGACGGTAACGCGGAGGCGGTGGTGGCGAGGCCTCACGGGATCCTCTCTCCGTCGGGCGTGTAGCCGAGGCTGGTGGCTGCGGTGTTCCGCAGCGACGTCGTGCCGGCGTCGAGGTAGCCCGACGCTTCCGGTTCCGATCCTTGCAGTGCAGCCTCCACAGCGGGTGTCGCGCCGTGTCCGTCCGAACCGGCGAACGGGACACCGTCGACCACGCTGTCGTTCGATGAAAAGGTCCGTCCTCCCCAGTCGGGGTCGCCCGGGTTCAACCGGTGGGTACTGGGCAGGGTCGCGACCAACGACCGGTTCGCCGTGAAGGGGTTCCCCGTGTCGATCGGTTGGTCGCCGCCGAAGCCCGGGCGTGGCAGCTCGACCGCGCCCCGGCCGACGTTGGCGACGAGGTCGTCCTTCGCCTGGGACGCCCACACGTGGCCCGCCGGTACGTCGAGGGCGTGGACGTCGGGGACGCGCGGATCGACACCCGCCGAGGCCAGCAGGACGAGGTCGGACACCGGGGCCCTCGATGCGGCGAGGGTCGCGGTCGTCGTGCCGTACGAATGTGCCACGACCGAGAGGTGTTCGCCGTGCGACCAGCCGCGACCACCGGCGACCCCTTCCGTGAACGCCGTGAGCCGCCGCGCTCCGGCTTCCGCCTTGGTCGATCCGAGAACCTCGATGCTCGGCGGCATGGCCGGTGTGTCGTAGCCGATCCAGGCGACCGTGGCGAGGTTGCGATCGGCGCTCGCTCGTGCGGCGACCTTGCGCTGCTCGACCAGGAGGTTCTCGGCGCCGCCCGCCCACGCCTCCATGCTGTCGGCGACGGTGTTCCCCATGCCCGGCACGTTGACCGTGACGTGCGAGGCGGTGTCCAGGTCGCCGACCGCGACCGCCGCGAGGGGAGGCTGACCCAGCGTGAGCGCGACGATGCTCCTCGGATTCGCCGGGGACGCCTCCGCGAGCGTCCTGTCGAGTGCTTCGAGTGCCCGCGCGCGTTCGAGGACGCGCTCGTACTCGTCGACCTCCGAGGCGAGCAGCGGCTCCCCGGCGCGGAACCGCGCGAGGAAGACCTCCCGTGCCGCCTGCGCCTTCGGCAACTCGACCTCGAGCGTGTGTCGGTTGGCCCGACCACGGTCGGCGTAGCGCACGCCGTTCAGGTTGCCGATCACGGCCGACAGCCCGGTGACCAGGGCCGTCCGCTCGTCGCCGTCGAGGGCGGACCACCAGCGCCGCACGGACCCGGCCGCCGGCGGCTCGTCGAGCAGGCGCCGTGCGTCGTCCGGGTGTTCGGCCGCCCAGTGCTCCAGAGCACCCGGCCCGTCGGCGGCGAGCGCCGCGAGCATCGGGAGCCGGAGCGCGTCGTCGAACCCCTGTGCGACGCCGGCCAGGTCGACCATGAGCAACGGCGGGGCGAACGTTCCGCCGTCCGGTCCGGGCAGGAGGAGCGATCCGCCGCCGACCTGTGTGCGGACGGCCTGCGAGAGGTCCTCCTGCGCCTGGTCCCACCGCGTGTGCAGGCGACGTGCTCGGCCGAGGAGGTCGTCATTGTCGGCGCGGTACTCGTCCGGGACCACGTCGTCCGAGTCGGAAGCGGCGACGCGAGCGCGGAGTTCCTCGACGTCCGCGAGCAGGGCGCGCCGGCGACGCCGCACCGTGGAGACCTCGTCCGCGAACGCCTCGAGCGCCGCAGCGACCGCGCCACCTGCGGAGGCCAGTCCGTCCGCCGTCGCTCCCGCGTCGTCCATCGCCCGCGGGAGTGCGTCCGTCGCACCCGGGGCGCGGAGGACCGACCCGATGCCGGCCCACGCGGCGGCGGCGTCGCGGGCAGCCGACCGCACGGCTTCCGTCGCCCTCCGGAGTGCGACGGCTCCGTCGGACACGGCACCCGGGGTCGGACGGACGTGCGGCAACGCCGACTCGTCGATCAGGGCCGGGGTCACCGGGTCAGGGCTCCGGTGGTGGCCCCCGCTGCGGTGGTGGTCGCAGCGGCCATCTCGACGTCCGCCACCGCGAAGGCGTCCGCTGCCCCGGTCGCGGCCTCCACCCCCGCCACGACCGCTCGGACCGCGGCGGGCGCGTCGTCGCGTCGCGCGGAGCGGAACGCCCGCGCAGCCCGAGCCGACGCGGTCCCCGCCAACGAATCGACGACGGCGTGCAGCGCCGTGTCGACGTCGATCGCCGCCGTCCGCATCGACGAAGCGGCGTCCACCGCACGCTCGACGATCGCCTTCGCTCCCGCGATGTCGACGTTCCATCCCTGTGCCATCACCTGTGCCATCAGCCCCCCTCGGTCCTGCAGCAGGCTAGGGAGCCGCCGCAGCGGCCGCACGTACTCCGTACATCGCTGTGGACGACGGCAACGGGCGGACATCGTGTGGAGGACGTTCGCACCCCGGGACACGACGACGCCCCCGCCGCTGCTGCGACGGGGGCGTCCGGTGACCCCTGATCCCGTGGTGGCCACCGCTCTCGTGACGGACCGTCCAGCACCGGACGGAACGTCGACGGGTCAGCGCGCGGTACGTCCGGCGCGGGGGAGGACCAGGCCGAGCACGATCATCGCGACGGCGAGGAAGGCGTGCAGCACGTTGTCGGCGCTGTTCAGCGGCACGAAGTTCGCCGCGCCGGCCATGTTCGCGACGAACAGGCCGAAGACGAACAGCACGGCGTAGATGATGCCGCCGATGAGGAGGTAGGAGCGGGACCCACCGGCGGTGCGTGCGGCGAGCAGGCCGACGATGCCGAAGAGCAGGTGCACGATGTTGTGGAGCGCCGAGACCTGGAACAGGCCGAGGAGCATCGCCATCGACCCGTTGCCGGCGAAGGACATGGTGCCCATGTCCATCGTCAGGCCCGGGATGAAGCCCGCGATGCCGACGATCAGGAAGACCACCCCGAACAGGAGCGCGCCCTTCTGCGTCAGCGTCGAGCCGTAACCGGTGGTGCGTGTTGCTGCGTTGCTGGTCATGATGCCAGTCCTTCCGAATGTGTCGCCTGACGACGTTCCCGGGCCACCGCGCGATGGTGGTGGCGTCGTCTCTCAGGTCTTTCGTAGCAGTTGTCCAGCCGGATTGGTCAGATCCGATCCGACTTCGTCCCTCTCGACACGCAATCCGGCGTCCTCCTCGGGGATGAGGCGCGGTCTCCTCCCGTGGGGGGACGCGGCCGGACCGGACACGGCAATAGCGTTGCCGTCGTGATCGAGATCGAGCATCTGTCCAAGCGCTACGGCGCCAAGACCGCCGTCGACGACGTCTCCTTCGTCGTCCGTCCCGGCATCGTGACCGGCTTCCTCGGGCCGAACGGTGCCGGCAAGTCCACGACCATGCGGATGATCATGGGCCTCGACACCCCCTCCGCGGGGAGCGTGCGGGTGAACGGGCAGGACTACCGCTCGTTCCGCGACCCGCTCCGCCAGGTCGGTGCCCTGCTCGAGGCGAAGGCCGTCCACTCCGGACGCAGTGCCTTCAACCACCTGCTCTCGCTGGCGGCCACGCACGGCATCCCGAAGTCCCGGGTGCACACGGTCATCGAGCTCACCGGGCTCGAGTCGGTCGCGAAGAAGCGCGTCGGGGGCTTCTCCCTCGGCATGGGGCAGCGGCTCGGCATCGCGGCGGCACTGCTCGGCGACCCGAAGACCCTGATCCTCGACGAGCCGGTCAACGGCCTCGACCCGGACGGCGTCGTGTGGGTCCGCCAGCTCGCGCGGCACCTGGCGTCGGAGGGGCGCACGGTGTTCCTTTCCAGCCACCTGATGAGCGAGATGGCCCAGACGGCCGACCGCGTCGTGGTGCTCGGTCGGGGCAAGGTCCTCGCCGACGCCCCGATCGCCGAGTTCGTCGCCGGCAGCGGCCAGGGTGGGGCAGCGCGGACGCTGGTGCGCACGCCGCACCCGGACCAGCTCTTCACCGCGGTCGGGTCGGCGGCGACCTCGATCACCCCGCGCGAGGACGGCGCCTTCGTGGTCGTCGGCCCCGATGCCCAGCAGATCGGCACCGTCGCGGCGCAGACCGGCGCGGTGCTCCACGAACTCACCCCGATGGGTGCGAGCCTCGAGGAGGCGTACATGGCCCTCACGAAGGACGAGGTCGAGTACCAGGCGGAGGTCACCCGATGAGCGCCGCGACGACCACCGCGATGCCCGGCCGGGTCGGGCTCGGCGCCGGCCGACTGGTCCGCAGCGAGTGGATCAAGTTCCGCAGCATCCGTTCCACGTTCTGGTGCTACGCAATCATCGTCGCGCTGACGATCGGGCTCGCGGCGATCATCGGCCTCAACGCACCGGTCATCGGTCTGCCCGAGGGTGCCGAGGTGACCCAGGAGGTCGCGAACCGCCAGATCGTCATGCTCAGCACCTCGTCCGTCGGGTTCACCGTCCTGGTGGCGGCCGTGCTCGGGGTGCTCATCATCACGGGCGAGTACGGCACCGGTCAGATCCGGTCGACCTTCACCGCCGACCCGCGCCGCACCGGTGCGGTCCTGGCCAAGGCGGTCGTCCTGGCCGTGGCCACCTTCGTGGTCAGTGCGGTCGCGACCTGGATCGGCGTGGCGCTGGTGGCGCTGTTCCAGGCGGACAAGGGCGTGCACGCCGACCTCGCCGACCCGTCGGTCTTCATGCCGATCCTCGGGTCGTCCGTGTTCGTGACGCTCATCGCCCTGCTCGCGTTCGGCATCGGACTGCTCGTGCGGTCGAGCGCCGGCGGCATCGCGATCGCCCTCGGCGTGCTCCTCGTGCTCCCGATCGTGCTGCAGCTCGTCGCCAGCCTGGTGAACCAGCAGTGGCTGCTCGACGTCTCGCGGTTCCTGCCCGACCAGGCGGGCGGTCAGCTGTACACGTACGAGTCGTCCGGCACGCAGCAGACCGAGGGCGTCGTCCTGGACGGCTGGGCCGGCTTCGGCGTCCTCGCCGCCTGGGTCGTCGCGCTGGGCGCGCTCGCGCTCGCGACGGTCAAGCGACGCGACGTCTGACGCGACGACCTGACGGACGGGAGGCCCGGTGCCAGCTGGCACCGGGCCTCCCGTCCGTTCCGTGGTCCAGCCCGGTGTCAGGCCGCCCGGGTGAACAGCGCGCGCAGCGCGCGCCCGAGCCGACCCCCACGTTCCGGCCGGTCGACGACCTGCACGGCGCGCGTCGGCATCCGGAACGCGAGGTCGTGCAGCATGTTCCGCTTCGACCCGTCCCAGTTCGCGAAGAGGTACGAGCCGCCGATGAACGACATGCTACGCACGGGGGTGCGCTTCCACGAGTCGGCGGCGACGTAGTAGCCGGCGTGGCCCGCGTGGATGTGGTCGATGACGGTGTCGACGTCGACGACGCCGGTCGTGGTGACGACGGCGGTGATGCCCGTGCGGTCGCGGGCGACGTACTCGATGAGGTGTTCGGTCACGGCGTGCTCTGATCTGGTCTGCTCGACCCGGGCCCTCGGGTGTCAGGGCGTCGGGGAATGACTGGAACCGCCCTTGCTTCCGGCTGCATGGTACGCCTCGCCCGGGTGTCCATCCAGGGCACGGTGCGCCCGGTGGACGGACATCCGGAGAGCGCGGCGAGCATCCTGGTCCCATGCGCACCACCAGCACCGTCCGCACCACCGGCCTCCTCGTGCTCGCGGTCGCCGGCACCGTCGCCCTCGCCGGGTGCACCGGTGGTGCCGGCTCCGACCCGACCGCCACCGTGACGCGGACCGTGGCGGCCTCGCCGACGTCCGCGACCGGAGCGGAGTCGTCGTCCACCCCGTCGTCCACCCCGTCGTCGACCCCGTCGTCCACCCCGACGTGCGGTCCCGCCGACGGTGCCGCTGCGGCTGCGGGACCGATCGCCGACCTGCCGGTGCCGGCCGGGCTCGAGGGCGCCAGGTGGGACGCGTCCCGTGCCGACACCACGGCGTACGACGGGTGCGCCGCGCTCTCGGCGGTGACGGTCTCGGTGGTCGACGCCACCGCCAGCTCGCCGGTCGCGGTCCTGCTCTTCCACGACGGCACCTACCTCGGCACCGCGACGAAGGAGCAGTACGCCTTCGTGCCGGGTGTCACGCGCACCGCGCCGGACGCCCTCCGGGTCGAGTACCGCTACGCGATGCCCGCGGACAGCAACGCCGACCCGACCGGTCGCGCGACGGCGACCTACACGTGGGACGACGGCGCCGGTCGCGTCGAGATGACCGGCGACGTCCCGCCGACGCCCTGACGATCAGGGGCGCAGGGACCGCAGCACCCGTCGGAGCGTGTCGAGCTTCGGCTGGCCCGCCTCGAACGGCCGCCCGAGGGCGGACCGCGGCTGCAGCACCACCGCCCCGTCGGTCGTCGTGAGCCAGAGCCCGTAGTCCACGCGACGGCCGCGGTCGTCCTTCGTCGCCAGGTCGATCCGCTCGATGCTCGACCACGGGATGGTCATCACCGGGTCGGGCGAGACGGCGGTCCAGCCGAGCAGCCCCGAGCCGTCGACGGTGAACAGGGTGATCCGCCGGTCGGGCAGGTCCTGCGGTGCACTGATGCCGCGTGCGCTGACCGGCAGGTGGAACGCCGGCTGCCCGTGCCGGTGGGCGTGTGCGAGGGCTCGGCGGTCCTGCCGGGTGTCGCGCCACGCGCTGATCGGCACGACGACGCAGAACACGGCACCGAGCAACGGCACGATGACGACGACCGACACCCGTCCGACGGACGCGATCGCGTCCGCGTGCAGCGCCTCGAACACCAGCACGCCGACCGAGAGGGCGAGCAGACCGACGGCTCCGAGCACGAACGGCCGGAGCGGCGGGATCACCCCGTCCCGCAGCCGCTGCACCCACGGGGACGACTCGACCTGCACGGCGCCATCCTGCCCGTGTCCCCTGGACGCACCACAGTGGGATGCTGGTCGTCATGCCCCTGTCCCGCCCGGCGGTCGTCGCCGCCCTGCCCGGTGTCGCGCTCGCCGTCGTGATCGGCCTCGCCGCGACCCTGGTCGGCCGCGCCGTCCCCGTCGTGGGCGGACCGGTGCCGGCCGTCCTGCTCGGGGCGGTGGTCGGGTGGCTCGTGCGGCGTCGGCGGCAGGAGGACGGCGGTGCGGCGGACCTCGGTGGGATCCAGCCGGGTGTGAAGTTCGCGTCGAGCCGGGTCCTGCAGGCCGCGGTCGTCCTGCTCGGGGCGCAGCTCTCGATCGGCGAGGTCCTGCGCATCGGCGGCGAGACCCTCCCCGTGATGCTGACCACCCTCGTGGTGTGCCTGGTCGCCGCGTGGGGGATCGGACGGCTGCTCCGGGTCTCGAGCACGCTCCGCACGCTCATCGGCGTCGGGACCGGGATCTGCGGCGCCTCGGCGATCGCGGCGGTCACGCCCGTGGTCGGTGCCGCGAGCGCCGAGGTCGCCTACGCCCTGTCGACGATCTTCCTCTGCAACATCGCCGCCGTCTTCGTCTTCCCCCTGGTCGGCCACGCCCTCGGGCTGTCGCAGCACGCCTTCGGCGTCTTCGCCGGAACCGCCGTGAACGACACCTCCTCCGTCGTCGCCACGGCCACGATCTACGGGCGCCAGGCGACCGACACCGCGGTCGTCGTCAAGCTGGTCCGGACCCTCATGATCATCCCGATCGTCGTCGGGCTCGCCGGTCTGGAGGCCCGCCGCACCGCCCGCTCGCAGCCCGCCTCCGTCGACGGCTCGGGTCGCGCCGGGGGCGTCCGCGTGTTCCGGTTGGTGCCGTGGTTCCTGGTCGGCTTCCTCGTCGTGGTGCTGCTCCGGACCGTCGGGGTCCTGCCGGCGTCGGTGGCCCCGGCGTTCTCCACCGCGGCCACCTTCCTCATCACGGTGGCGCTCGCCGCGGTCGGGGTCTCGACGGACTTCGCGGCGCTGCGCCGTGCCGGGTTCCGGCCGATGCTGCTCGGCATCGCGCTCTGGGTGCTCGTCGCGGTCACGAGTCTCGGGGTGCAGGCGGCCTTCGGGCAGCTCTGACGCGGGAGCGGGAGCGGGAGCGGGGCCGGGCGCTGGCGGCCGCGCAACGCGGGTCGCTCCCGCGCAACCGGAGGCACGTCGCGCCACGCGATCCCGTGGCGCGACGTGCCGAGCGTCGTGCGGCGCGCCCCGCGCCCGCCCCGCCCACACGACGGACGGGAGGCGCGGTGCCAGCCGGCACCGCGCCTCCCATCCGTCCGCTCGTCCGTCCGGCGGTGTCAACCCCGGATCGCCTCCGCCAGCTTCACCCGCCCGCCGGTCCGCAGCAGCGCGTTCTCGTAGATGCGCGCACCCACGGCGACCACGACGACGACCGACGCGGCGACGACCACGAGCGACAGGATCGGCTCCCACCACTCGGCGGTCCCGAGGAAGATCCGCATCGGCATCCCGATCGGCGCACTGAACGGGACGTACGACATGATCCCCACGATCGTCTCGTTGTCCGCCGCCGAGACGATGAGGATGTACGGGATCATCACGAGCAGCATGACCGGCATCGTCACGCTGCCGACGTCCTCCTGGCGGGAGACCAGCACGGCGGACGCGGCGAACAGCGCGGCGATGAGCACGAACCCGACGGCGAAGAAGCCGACGAACCAGAGCACGCTCGGACCGAGCATCGAGAAGTAGTTCGTCTGCCCGGTCACGGCGAGTGCCACGGCGCCGGCGATCGCGATCGCGATGATCTGCGCGAAGGCCATGATGCTGCTGCCGAGCACCTTGCCGGCCAGCAGGGCCCGGGCGGGGATCGCGGCCATGAGGATCTCCACGACCCGTGTCGACTTCTCCTCGACGACGCTCTGTGCGATCGACGATCCGAAGGTCACCGCTGAGGTGAAGAAGACGACACCGAACAGGATGCCGATGGCGGACACCAGACCCGCCGACAGGGCGCCGGGCTCCAGGAGCTCCACCCTGGGCGCGACGCTGAGGGCCTGGACGACGTCGGTCGGGGCGTCCTCGAGACCGACGACCTCGTAGCCGATCGCGTCGTCCGACGGCACGATCGCGGCGTCGACGTCACCGCTGCGCACAAGGCGTTCGGCCTGCGCGACGGTCCGGGTCGGTGTGACCGACAATCCGTCGTCGGAGCGGAGCGAGACGCCGTCGACCACCGCGACCGGCGTGGTGTCGTCCGCGGTCGCCTTGCCGACGATGCCGGCGATCACGACTGACGCGACGACGGCCAGCACCAGGATCGCGGCCGAGACGACGAAGGCCTTGCTGCGGACCCGCGCCTGGATCTCGCGGACGGTGACGAGCCGGACGGCGTCGACGAAGTGGCTGGTCATCGGACGACCTCCCGGAAGACCTCGCTGAGACGGGGGACCCGCGGGGCGAAGGACCCCACGGTGCCGTGCTGGACGGCGCGCTGCAGGACACGCTGCGCGGTGTGGTCGTCGGCCTCGAACACGGCGTACCCGCCGTCGAACTCGCGGACGGTGACACCGGCCTCGTCGCGGAGCCAGGCGACGTCGCCGTCGACGAGGAGCTCCCACGCGGCCGGTCCGGCGTTCCGGCGGAGTTCCTCCTGCGGCCCTGCGGCGCGGATGGTGCCGTCGGCGATCACGACCACGTCGTCGCAGAGCCGTTCGACGACGTCGAGCTGGTGGCTCGAGAAGAGCACCGGGACACCCTTGGCGGCGTGCTCGCGGAGGACGCCGAGCACCGTGTCGACGGCCATCGGGTCGAGGCCCGAGAACGGCTCGTCGAGCACGAGCACCTCGGGGTCGTGCACGAGCGCCGCGGCCACCTGCACGCGCTGCTGGTTGCCGAGCGAGAGCTTCTCGACGGCGTCGCCGGCGTGCTGGCCCAGGTCGAGACGCTCGAGCAGCGCGGTCGTGCGCTGACCGGCGGTCCGCTTGTCGACGCCGTGGAGGCGCGCGAGGTAGGTGATCTGCTCGGCGACCGGCATCTTCGGGTACAGCCCGCGTTCCTCGGGCATGTAGCCGAACCGCCGACGGTCGGCCGGACCGACCTCCGTGCCGCCGATCGACACGCGACCGGCATCGGCCTGCAGGACGCCGAGCAGGATCCGCATGGTCGTCGTCTTGCCGGCGCCGTTGCCGCCGACGAACCCGGTCAACCGACCGCTGCCGACCGTGAACCCCACGTCGTCGAGCACCCGGCGGTCGCCGAAGTGCTTCGTGACCCCTTCGATGGTGAGCATCGCCCGTTTCCCTTCCGCCGGCGGTCCTCGCCGACGTCTCGACGCTACGGGCCGGGAGGCGCGGCCCACCTCCGGCGGGAGGCGGGACTTCCCGACGCCCCGACTCCACCGCACGGGGGAGCGGGGTCCGTCAGCTCGCGGAGGCGACGCCGCGCTCGAAGGCCCAGACGACCGCCTGGATCCGGTCGCGGACCCCGGTCTTCTGCAGGACGTTCGACACGTGGGTCTTCACGGTGGCCTCGCCCACGAAGAGCTCGCGGGCGATCTCGGCGTTGCTCAGCCCCCGGGCGAGCAGCCGGAGCACCTCGGCCTCCCGCTCCGTCAGGCCCGCCGCGGCGACGGGGTCCACACCGGCGGTCACGGGCTCGCCGCCCGACGGCGCCCCGGCGTGGCCGCTGCCCGGACAGCCGGGGCCGTGGCCGGCGGTCGCACGGCTGATGACCCGTCGGGTGACGTCCGGGGCGAGCAGGGCGTCCCCGGCCGCGACGGTGCGGACGGCGTCGATCAGCCGTTCGGGGGAGGCGTTCTTGAGCAGGAAGCCGCTCGCCCCTGCCTCGAGCGCCGCGAAGAGCGCGCCGTCGTCGTCGAAGGTGGTCAGCACCAGGACGGCCGGCGGCTCCGGGAGCGCACCGATCCGCCGCGCGGCCTCGAGCCCGTCGACGCCGGGCATCTGCACGTCGAGGCAGACGACGTCGGGTCGGAGGGCGACGACGGCCTCGACGGCGGCGGCTCCGTCCGCGGCCTCGCCGACCACCCGGAAGCCGGGTTCGGACTCGAGGATGACGCGGAAGCCCGCCCGGACCAGGTCCTGGTCGTCGGCGAGCACGATCGTCAGGTCGTCGGCAGCCATGCCCGCACCAGGAACCCTCCCCGGGCGCGGGGCCCGATCTCGATCCGGCCGCCGACCGCGGCCACGCGTTCGCGCATGCCGACGTGCCCGAGTCCGCTGCCGCTCGTGTCGCGCGCCGCCCCGGCCCCGTGCCCGTCGTCGGCGACCTCGACCTCGATGCCGTCGTCGAGGTACCGCAGCCGCAGGTCGGCCCGCGCCGTCGGCCCGGCGTGCTTGAGGACGTTCGTGACGGCCTCCTGCGCGATCCGGAAGGCGACGGCCCCGACGGTCGGTGGGACCGGACGCTCCGCGCCGACCACGACGTACCCGGCGGCGTGGCCGGCGGTGCGGGCCGCCTCGACGAGCTCCGGCATCCGTCCGAGTCCGGCGGTGCTGGGTGCCGTGTCCGCCGGGCCCGCGGTCCGGTCGTCCTCGCGCAGGGTGCCGAGCATCCGCCGCAGTTCCTCGACCGCCGTCCGGGCGCTGTCCTCGACCACGCCGAGCGACACCGTCGCCTGCGCGGGGTCGCGGTCGACCACCCGTCGGGCGGCGCCGGCCTGCACGCCCATCAGCGAGACGTGGTGCGCGACGACGTCGTGCAGTTCGCGGGCGATGCGGACGCGCTCGAGCGTCACGGCCTGGGCCGCCGTCCGCTCTCGCTCCGCCGCGAGCTCGTCCGTGCGCTCAGCCAGGTCGTGCTTGGCGAGGGCGGCCGACCACGCCCGGTTGCCGGCGTACCAGGCGCCGCCGAAGTACAGGACGTTGATGAGGACGTTGACGAGCGAGTACGCGACGTAGGGCGGGATGAGTGCGTCGTCGTCGTTCGGCAGGGCACTCGGCACCGACCACCCGAACGAGATGGCGAGGAAGAGCCAGGCGAACATGCCGCCGATCACGACCCAGCGGACGACCTCGGAACGGACGCGGTCCGAGCACCACGCGCCGACCGTGTAGAGCGCGATGAAGAGGGTGAAGTTGACGAGGACGACCTCGGGCACGTGGAGCAGCTGCGTCGCCGTGAAGGCCAGCGCGGACACGACGGCGACCGTCATCGGCCAGCGGCGGCGGAACGCGATCGGTGCGGCGTTCGCGACCACCATGAGCGCGGAGACCCACCACGCTGCCTGCTCGTCACCGTAGACCCCGGCGGCGCCGTACAGCGTCGTCGTCAGTGCGAGGCCGACGCCGAGGACGAGTGCGAGCAGGGCGTCCTGCCGGTGCTCACGGCGCCCGACGGGCAGCCTCGACCACTCCTCCGTCGTCCGCCCCATGCGGTCCACGCTAGCGGGTGGCGACCGCCGTCCGCAGGTCCCCGGTGCGGAGCGAGAGCCCCGACGACACCGCGACGAGCACGCCCGCGGCGACGAACGTCGTGGTCGTCCCGACCGTCCCGACGAGCACCCCGGCCACCGCGGCGCCGACGGCCTGCCCGGCGACGAGCACGACGAACAGGACCGAGGTGCCCGCTGCGACCTGCTCGGGATCGATCGCCGCGGTCCAGGCGATCAGCGCGCCGGTCGCCGCGGTGTACCCCCAGCCGAACAGGGCGCAGGCCGCGAGTGCGACCTCGACCGACCCCGGCAGGAGCCCGAGCGCGAGCACCGCTCCCGCGGCCACGGTCGTCGTCAGCACCCACTGACGTCGAGGTGCCATCGCACTCGTCCACCGCGCCGTCGCGGCGACCGTCGAACCACCGACACCGAGCGCGATCCACGCGACGACCGTCGCCGTCGTCGGGACCCCGGCGTCGACCAGCGTCGACCGGCCGTAGGTCCAGACGACGGCCGACCCCGCGCCGAAGAGCAGCGCGACGACGACCGGGACCGTCTGCGCGACGAACCACGACCTCCCGGGGAGCGCCGGGGTCCTGCCGCGCTCCGGACGGCCCGCGGCGAGGAACAGCACGGCGCCGACGGCGAGCGTGAGGACGCCGGCCACCGCCCATGCGGTGCGCCAGTCCGGCAGCAACACGAGGGCGAGGACCCCGGCCGCGACGAGTCCCGGCCCGGTCCCCGAGTTCACGACCGCCTGCGCCCGCCCGCGACGGTCCGCCGGGATGCGGTCGGTCACGAGCTGCACCATCGCTGGTGACGCCAAGCCCGCCCCGGCCGAGGCGACGACCGCGGCGGTCCCGAACACCGCGGTCGTCGGGCTCGACGCCATCACGAGCGCCCCGGCGCCGGCGGTGACGGTCGCGGCGACGACGAGCCACCGCGCCGCCCGTGCCGCGAGCACGGACCCCGCCACGGCACCGACGCAGTAGACGACGGAGGCACCGGACGACACCGCGCCACCGACGTCCGCGCCGAACCCGAGGTCGTGCTGCACGTCAGGCAGGAACAGTCCGTACGCCAGGCGCACGAGACCGTAGGTCGCGGCGACGAGTCCGAGTCCGGCGGCGAGCAGGACGCGGTCCGACAACGAAAACGATCGTTTCACTTCTGCGACCCTAGGCTGGCTGCGTGGTGATGCGTCCAGGGACCGAGCAGCGGGTGCTCGACGCCGCCGAGGAGCTCTTCTTCACCCGGGGGATCGCGGCGACCCCGATCGACGCCGTCCTCGAGCGCGCGGGGGTGTCGTCGGCCACGCTCTACCGGGGGTACCCGAGCAAGGAGGCCCTCGTCGCCGCGGCCCTCGACCGCCGCCACGACGAGTGGACCGCGGCCTGGGACCGTGCGGTCGAGCGGGCGACGGACGACCGCGCTCGGTTGCTCGCCGTGTTCGACGCGCTCGACGCCTTCCGGTCCACCCCGTCGGGCTCGCGCTGGTGCGCCTTCCTCGGCACCGCGGCCGAGTACGTGGACGCCCCGCAGGAGCTCCGCACCGTCCTCGACCGCGAGACCGACACGCTCCGACGGCGGCTCACCGAGGCGGCCCGCCCGCTCGTCGGCGACGGCGCTCCGGCGCTCGCCGCACAGCTGCTGCTCGTCGTGTCGGGATCGCTCGCGATGCGCCTCCGCGACCCGGGCGCCGACTCCTCGACCGCCCGCGCGGTCGCGGAGGCGCTCCTTCCCTGAGCGTTCCCGCGGCTCCGTCCGGGCGGATCCGCAGCGGGGCACCCCTCCCGCCCGACACGATGAGCACGTGTCGACCCCGTCCCGCGCCACGACGATCACCCGTCGCGCGCTCCTCGCCGTCGGCGGCTCGCTGCTCCTGGCCGGTGGGGCGTTCGAGGCGGTCGACCAGCGGCTCCTCCCCGGTCGGTCGACGATGTACCGCGTGCTCGGCCTCGACGGTCCCGCCGGCAGGATCCCGGACGTGCCGCCGGTGCCCTCGACCTCGGGCACGTTCGTCTCCGCGGCACGGGGCGGTCGGACGGTGGGCTGGACGATCACCGCGCCGCACTCGGCGACGCCGCTGCCCGTCGCGGTCGCCCTGCACGGGTACGGCGGCGACCACCGCACCTTCTCCGGGAACGCGCTCGGGTACGACCGCTTCCTCGCCGCGCACCTGCGCAGCGGGGGCGCGCCGTTCGCCGTCGCGGCGGTCGACGGGGGCAACCGGTACTGGCACCGCCGTGCCGACGGGGACGACCCGGCGTCGATGGTCGTCGACGAGTTCCTGCCGCTCCTGGGTGATCGCGGCCTCGACACCACGCGGCTCGGCCTGACCGGCAACTCGATGGGCGGCTACGGCGCACTGCACCTCGGCGGCGTGCTCGGCGCCGAGCGCGTCCGGGTCGTCGCAGCGCTCAGCCCGGCCCTCTGGACGACCGCCGGGGACACCGCCCGCGGTGCGTTCGACGACGCGGCGGACTTCCGGACGAACACCGTGCTCGGTCGGCAGCGCGCACTCGACGGGATCGCGGTGCGGGTCGACTGCGGCACCGGGGACGGCTTCGAGCCCGCGGTGCGGGCCTACCGACAGGGCTTCCGCGTCGCCCCGGCCGGCGGCCTCGAGCCCGGCGGCCACGACCGCGCCTACTGGCGCCGGACGGCGCCGGACCAGATCGCGTTCCTGGGTCGACACCTGACCGCCTGAGCGAGCCGTGGACGGACGGGAGGCCCGCCCGGGGTGACGCACGCGCGTCACCCCGGGCGGGCCTCCCGTCGGACCTGCCCGCGCCTCGCAGGCGGGGTCAGCTCGCCGGAGCGAGCTGCTCGTCGACGGCGGCGAGCACCTCGGCGACCTCGGTCCGGGTCGTGTAGTCGACGTGCACGTCCGCGAACCGGACCGTGCCCGCGGCGTCGATGACGAACACGGACGGGAACGGGATCGCCGCGGTGTCGTCCGCGTTGCTGTCGGCGACGTCGAAGCCGAGCCGGGTGTGCGCCCCACGGGCGGCGTCGCTCGGTGCGGTGACGATGCCGAAGCGGCCCGCCAGCACGTTCTCGGGGTCGGTCAGCACCGGGAAGGCGAGCTCGCCGTTCGCGATCGACTGCTCGGCCGCCTCCGGCGTCTGGGGCGACACGGCGACGAGCTGCACCCCGCGCTCCCGCAGGGCCGGCAGGAGTTCCTGCTGGTAGGTGCGCAGCGTGATGTTGCAGTAGGGGCACCAGGCGCCGCGGTAGAACACGAGGACGGTGGGGGCGTCACCGCGGACGTCCGCCAACGAGGTCGCTGAGCCCGTCGGGGTGACGAGCGGGGCGTCGGGTGCGTCGTCGCCGACCGCGACGACCCCGTCGGGCACGCCCGCGGCGCGCAGGTCGGCCTGCTCACCGTCGAAGACCGCGGACAGCTCCGGGCCGATCTGCGCGGTGAAGCCCGCGTTGAACTCGTCCACCTGGCGGGCGATGGTCTGGTCGGTCACGTCGTTCTCCTCGGGTCCGGGACGCATCCGGCGACGGCGCCGGTGGGGTGAGCGTAGGCACCGCGGCGCGCCGCCGGTACGGGTGGCGTCACGCGGCGTCATCGACGAGCCGGGACCGCCGCGGCGCCGCCGTGCAGCCGCGACCGCTCAGGCGCGACCGCGGTTGCGCCGCCGGATCTCCTTCGGCGCCCGCCCGGCCAGGAACGACCGCGCGGGGTCGACCAGGAACCCCTGCCGGAGCGCCTCGCGGCCGACGAGCATGCGGAAGCCCATCTGGTCGCGGTTGCTCAGCGTGACCTCGGCGTCGATCGTGCGACCGGCCAGGGTGATCGGCGTGAGGACGACGATCCGCTCCTGGGTGTGCCCGGTGGAGCTCCGGACGGTGCGTCGGTCGTGCACGGCGCACTCGTGCGTGACCGCGTCGGCGTCGGTGTCCTGCCACGGGTGCACCGAGAACCGCACCCGGTCGCCGGGCAGCTCCTCGAGGTCGAACGCGTGGAGCGCCGAGCTGCGTGCGCCCGTGTCGAGCTTCACCTTGATCCACGGCAGGTCCAGCCCGGGCAGGGCAGCCCACTCACGCCAACCTGCGATCGTCGTGTTCCGGGCCATGGCCCCATCCTGTCGCATGCTTGGATGGGACGTCGCCGTCGTCGTCCTCGAACCCGTGGAGCACCCCGATGAAACTCGCCATCCTGTCGCGCGCCCCGCACGCGTACTCGACGCAGCGTCTCCGCGCGGCGGCGATCGACCGCGGGCACGACGTCAAGGTGCTGAACACCCTGCGGTTCGCGATCGACCTGACCGCCGACGAGCCCGACCTGCTCTACCGCGGCAAGCTCCTCAGCGACTACGACGCGGTGCTCCCGCGCATCGGCAACTCGATCACGTACTACGGCACCGCCGTCGTCCGGCAGTTCGAGCAGATGGACGTCTACACGCCGAACACCGCGACGGGCATCACGAACTCGCGCGACAAGCTCCGGGCGAACCAGATCCTGTCCCGGCACCACATCGGCATGCCGGCGACCACGTTCGTCAACAGCCGCGCCGACGTGCGCGGGGCGATCGACCGGGTCGGCGGCGCGCCCGTCGTCATCAAGCTGCTCGAGGGCACGCAGGGCATCGGCGTGATCCTCGCGCCCGAGGCGAAGGTCGCCGAGTCGATCGTCGAGACCCTGCACTCGACGAAGCAGAACGTGCTCATCCAGTCGTTCATCTCGGAGAGCCGCGGGAAGGACATCCGCGCGCTCGTCGTCGGCGACCGCGTGGTGGCCGCGATGCGCCGGAGCGCCAGCGGCGACGAGTTCCGCTCGAACGTCCACCGCGGCGGCACCGTCGAGAAGGTCACGCTGACGCCCGAGTACGAGGAGGCGGCGGTCCGCTCGGCGCAGATCATGGGCCTGCGCGTCGCCGGCGTCGACATGCTCGAGGGCAACGACGGTCCCCTCGTCATGGAGGTCAACTCGTCGCCCGGTCTCGAGGGCATCGAGCGCGCCACGGGACTCGACGTCGCCGGCGCGATCATCGACTTCATCGGCAACCAGGTCGCGTTCCCGGAGATCGACGTCCGGCAGCGCCTCAGCGTCTCGACCGGGTACGGCGTCGCCGAGCTGCTCGTGCACACGAACGCCGACCTCGTCGGCAGGACCATCAAGGAGTCCGGCCTCTGGGACCGGGACATCACCGTGCTGACCCTGCACCGCGGCGCGTCCGTGATCCCGAACCCGCGCAGCGGCGTCGAACTGCAGGCCAGCGACCGCCTGCTCTGCTTCGGCAAGCTCGAGGAGATGCGGTCGATGATCCCGGACCGGCGGCGACGCCGATCGAAGGTCCGCAAGCTCCCGAAGGACGCCTGACCGGTGCCGCCCAGCGCACCCGGATCGCGCACCCAGGTCGGATGCGGAAGTATGTGTCGGTGACGATCATGACGGAACGGCCGGTCGACCAGGCGACGAGCAGCGAACCGGAGCGCCCCGGCAACGCCACGGCGAAGCACCAGAACGTGTCGCTGCTGTCGGTGGCGACCACCACCGCCGAGCGTGTCACGACGTCCGCCGACATCGAGGAGCGCCTCCGTGGGGCCCTCCGTCGGCTCCGCCTGCCGATGGGCCTGCTCGAGCGGGTCGCGGGTGTGACCGAGCGCCGCAACTGGGGCGAGGGGCAGACCTTCCAGGACGCTGCCATCGACGCGGGCCGTCGGGCGATGGCCGAGGCCGGGGTGCGTCCGGAGGAGATCGGGCTCCTCATCAACACCTCCGTCACCCGTCCGCACCTCGAGCCCTCGGTCGCGGTCCGCCTGCACCACGGACTCGGGCTGCCGACGTCGGCGATCAACTTCGACATCGCGAACGCCTGCCTCGGGTTCGTCAACGCCATGAGCGTCGCCGCGGGCATGATCGACTCCGGGCAGATCAAGTACGCGCTCGTCGTGGACGGCGAGGACGCCGACCAGGTGCAGCTCAACACGATCGACCGCCTGAACCAGGGCGGCCGGAACCGCAAGGACTTCATGAGCGAGTTCGCGAGCCTGACCCTCGGGTCGGGTGCCGCGGCCGCCGTGCTCGGCCCGAGCGACGTCCACCCCGAGGGGCACCGCATCGTCGGCGGCGTCACCCGTGCGGCGACGCAGTGGTACGACCTCTGCGTCGGCAGCGTCGACGGCATGTTCACGGACGCGAAGATGCTGCTCAAGGGCGGCATGGAGCTCGTCGTCGCGGCCTGGAACGAGGCCCGCGCGCACTTCGACTGGGCGGACATGGACCGCTACGTCCTGCACCAGGTCTCCGACGTGCACACGAACGCCTTCGTCGAGGCGATCGGTGTCCCGCGCGACAAGGTCCCGACGACCTACCAGCGCTTCGGTAACGTCGGTCCGGCGTCGATCCCGATCACCCTGGCCGACGAGGTCGCCCGCGGCGGCATCACCCGCGGCGACCGCGTGTTCCTGGGCGGCGTCGGCTCGGGCATCAACACGGCGATGATGGAACTGCGCTGGTGAGGTCCGGCCTCCCGCGCGTCGCCGCCAGCACGGCTCCGGCGACGCTCCCGCCGCCCCTGCCCGGACTCGACCCGGCGTGGTCGCGACTGGTCACCGTCACCGGTGGCCAGGACCGGCCGGGAGGCCCGTCCCACGCCACGCGGACGTGGCACCTCCTCGACACGGCCGGCTCCCTCGAGGCGCTCGGCGTCACCCCGGTCGGCACCCTGCTCTGCGTGCACGGCAACCCGACCTGGTCGTACCTCTGGCGGTCCGTCGCGGCCCGCACGCTCGATGCCGCCCGCGCGGGAGGCCCGGCTTGGCGCGTGGTCGCCGTCGACCAGCTCGACATGGGCTTCTCGGAGCGCACCGCTGAACAGCACCTCCTGGCCGACCGCGTCCGTGACCTCGGCGCCCTGACCGACGAACTCGGGCTCACCGGCCCCGTCGTGACCCTCGGGCACGACTGGGGCGGCGTGGTGTCGCTCGGTTGGGCGGTCGACCACCTCGACGTCGTGGTCGGTGTCGCGACGTGCAACACCGCCGTGCACCAGCCCGACGACGCCGCGATCCCGGCACCCCTCCGGCTCGCGCTGCGCCCGGAGGTGCTCGGCCGCGGGACGGTCGTGACGCCGGCGTTCCTCGAGACGACCCTCGCGATCGCCCACCCGCGGCTCGACCGCGCGACCGCCGACGCCTACCGTGCGCCCTACCGCGGTGCGGCTCGTCGCGGCGGTATCGGGGGCTTCGTCGCGGACATCCCGGTCGACGCGTCCCACCCCAGCGCGGCCGAGCTCGACCGGATCGCCGCCGGCGTCGCCGCGCTCGAGGTGCCCGCGCTCGTGATGTGGGGGCCGCGCGACCCGGTGTTCCTGGAGCGGTACCTCGACGACCTGGTCGACCGGCTGCCGCACGCCGACGTCCACCGCTTCGAGGGTGCCGGCCACCTGCTGCCCGACGACGCCGACGTCGTCGGGACGGTGCTCGACTGGCTGGGCGACCGCCTGCCGGACGGGACGACGACCCGCGGGGACGACCCGCGCCTCCCGGACCGCGTCGAGGCCGAGGCCGAGGCGGAGGGGACGCACCCGTTGTGGGCCGCCCTCGACGGGCTGCGCCACTCGGAGGAGCCGGCGCTCATCGAGATGGCCGCCGCCGGCGGTCCCCGGACGATCAGCTGGCGACTCCTGGCCCGACGCGTCGACGAGGTCGCCGCCGGGTTGCTCGACGTCGGCGTCCGTCCGGGCGACCGCGTCTCGCTCCTCGTCACGCCCGGCGCGGACCTGACGGCCGCGCTCTACGCGAGCGTCCGGATCGGTGCGGTCGTGGTCGTCGCGGACGCCGGACTGGGCCTGCGCGGCCTGACCCGCGCCGTCCGCGGTGCGCGTCCGGACTGGGTGATCGGTGCGCTGCCGGGCCTCGGTGCCGCTCGGGCCCTCGGGTGGCCGGGCCGACGCATCGCGACCCTCGCGCTCCCGGCAGTCGCGCGCGCGGCGCTCGGTGTCGAGCACACGCTCGTCGAGGTCGCTCGTCGCGGTGCCCGACGGCTCGCCGCGGGGGCCGCCCTGCCCGTCGCACCAGCGCCGGACGCCCCCGCGGCCGTCCTGTTCACCTCCGGGTCGACCGGCCCCGCGAAGGGCGTCGTCTACACGCACGGGCAGCTCGCCGCGGTGCGTGACGTCCTGGCGGCGCAGTACGACGTCGGTGTCGGCACGGGCCTGGTCGCCGGCTTCGCGCCGTTCGCCCTGCTCGGCCCCGCCCTCGGCGCTCGCTCGGTCGCACCCGACATGGACGTCACCGCACCCCGGACCCTGACCGCCCGCGCGGTGGCGGACGCCGTCGCCGCGGCCGACGCGACCGTCGTGTTCCTCTCGCCCGCGGCCCTGGCGAACGTGGTCGCGACCTCGTCGGCGCTGACCGACCGCGACCGCGAGGCGCTCGGCCGGGTCCGCCTGTTCCTGTCCGCCGGCGCGCCGGTGTCGGCGTCGCTCCTGACCGCGGCGACCGCGCTCATGCCGAACGCGTCGGCCCACACCCCCTACGGCATGACCGAGGGGCTGCTCATGACCGACGTCGACCTGGACGGGGTGCGTGCCGCAGCCACCGACGGTGTCGACGAGCAGGGGATCTGCGTCGGGGCCCCGGCCACCGGCGTCCGCGTGCGGATCGCACCGCTCGACGACGACGGTGCACCGAGCGGTGCCCCGACCGACGCCGCCGGGGTCACCGGGGAGGTCGTCGTGGCGGCGCCGCACGTGCGCGACCACTACGACCGTCTCTGGCGCACGGACCGGGTCTCCCGCATGGGCGTCGACGACCCGCGCGGGCACCGGACCGGTGACGTCGGCCACCTGGACGCCGAGGGGCGCCTGTGGATCGAGGGGCGGCTGCAGCACGTCGTGACCACGGCGGAGGGCGTCGTGACACCCGTCGGTCCCGAGCAGCGCATCGAGCGGGTGGCCGGCGTCGGACGCGTCGGCATCGCGGGCACCGGGCCGCGTGGGACGCAGCAGGTCGTGGCGGTCGTCGAGACCGTGCCGGCCGCGCGTCGTCCCGGACTCGCACCGGCCGCTCTGGCCCGTGCGGTGCGTGCAGCAGCCGGCGTGCCGGTCGCGGCGGTGCTCGTCGTCCCCGTGCTGCCGACCGACGTCCGGCACAACTCGAAGGTCGACCGTGCACGCCTGTCGCGGTGGGCGACCACGGTGCTCGGCGGCGGGCGGATGGTGCGTCCGTGAGGGTGCTCGTCACCGGCGCGAGCGGGTTCCTCGGCCGCGCGACCGCCGCCGCCGTGCGCGACGCCGGGCACGACGTCCGGACGTTCCAGCGCCGACCCTCGGGCGTCGACGGGGTGGAGGACTCCCTCGGCACCATGACCGATGCCGCCGCGGTCGAGCGGGCCGTGGCCGGGGTCGACGCGGTCGTGCACCTCGCCGCGAAGGTCTCGCTCGCCGGCGACCCGGCCGACTTCGCCCGGGTCAACGTCGACGGCACCCGCACGCTGCTCGCCGCAGCGCGGACCGCGGGCGTCGGCCGGTTCGTCTTTGTCTCGTCGCCGTCGGTGGCGCACACCGGCTCGTCGCTCTCGGGCGCAGGAGCGGACCCCGCCGAACCGACGGCCGCGCGCGGGCACTACGCCCGGACGAAGGCCGCCGCGGAGCTCCTGGCGCTGGCCGCCGACGAGCCCGGGTTCGCGGTCGTCGCGGTCCGGCCGCACCTGGTGTGGGGGCCCGGGGACACGCAGCTCGTGGGCCGCATCGTCGCGCGTGCACGGGCCGGACGGCTGCCGCTGCTCGACTCCGGCGCAGCGCTCATCGACACGCTCTTCGTCGACAACGCCGCCTCGGCGATGGTCGCGGCCCTCGAGCACGCCGCTGACGACGCCGTGCACGGCAACGCCTACGTCGTGACCAACGGCGAGCCGCGACCCGTCGCCGAACTGCTCGCCGGCATCTGCACGGCGTCCGGGGTGCCGGCACCGCGACTGCACGTCCCCGCCGGGCTCGCCCGGGTGGCCGGCTCGGTCGTCGAGGCCGTGTGGCGGGTGCGGCCCGGGGCGGACGAGCCGCCGATGACGCGGTTCCTCGCGGAGCAGCTCTCGACGGCGCACTGGTTCGACCAGCGTCGCACCCGGCGGGACCTCCACTGGTCGCCGGCGGTGTCCGTCGACGAGGGCCTGGACCGCTTGGCGGCGGCGACCTGCTGACGCGGCTGCGACCGCTGTCCCGCGCCGCGCTGCACGCGCTGTCCCTCGCCTCGATGTCGTCGGCCCGGGGTCAGCCGCAGAACTCCGGGGGAGCCTGCGCGACCGAGCTGACCCAGACGATCCCGACCGTCCGTCCGTCCTCACCGGTCACGAAGGTGACGTGGTACCCGTTCCGCTCGATCGTCCACTGGGCGGAGGGCCCGTCCGGTTCGGGACCGTAGCTCGAGGGGACGAACGTCAGGTCCGGGTAGGCGGCGCGTAGTTCCTCGACCGTGCTGCCCGTCCCGAACCCTTCGGCGGTGGTCGGACCGGGATCGTCCCCGGCGGGGCCGGAACCGATGGCGACAGCACTGACGGTCCCGTCGTCCCCCTCGATGACCGTCAGGCCAGGGCTGTCCGGGCGGTTCCAGTTCGTGACCTCGGGAGCAGGGCACGCGTACTCGACCTCGCGCGTGTAGGCGCTCCCGAGGTCGTCCAGCTCCCCGGCGATCGGCGCCCCGAGGGCGATCGGACCGACCTCGTTCCCCGAGATCGTCCAGGTGGACGGGTCCGCGACCGAGTAGGGCGCACGGGTGGAGGTCGGCGTCGAGGTCGGCGTGGGCCGCGGCGTCGGGCGTCCGATGACGGGCGCACCGGACGGTGTCTCGGAGGCCGTCTGCTCCGGAGTGCTCGTCGCCGTCGGGGTCGGTTCCGCGGTGAGCGACGTCGGGATGAGCCCGAGCGCGACCCCGCCACCGGCAGCGCCGAGGAGCAGGACCGACACGACGCCGATCGCGATGCCGGTCAGACGGCGTCGACGCGGCCGGGACTCCGCGCGCTCCAGCACGTGCTGCTTCATCGACACGAGCATGCGCTGCAGCTCGTCTCCCACGGGGGGCTCAGTGTTCATCGTGCGTCACCGCCTTGCGCAGTCGTCGTCGGGACCGGGAGACGCGCTGCGTCACCGAACCGACGCCGAGGAGCTGCGCGGCCTCGGCGTAGGAGTACCCGCGAACCAGGCAGAGCTCGCAGATCAGCCGGTCGGCCTCGGGCAGGGCCGCGATCTCGTCACGGACCCACCGGAGCCCGTCCGCTCCCTCCGACGGACCGGCCGACGCGGCGAGTTCCTCGGGCAGCTCGTCCCCGGCGTGCTCCGCGCTGCGCCGAGCCAGGTTCCTGGCGTGGTCGCGGCACACCACGAGCAGCCAGGGGAGCAGCTCCCCGGTCGGCAGCTGCACGCTGTCGGCCTTCTGCCAGAGGGTCAGGAACGTGTCCTGCACGAGTTCCTCGACGTCCTGCTTGCTCCCCGCGATCGCCCAGGCGTACCGGGTGAGCGTCGGCGCGAAGCGATCGAAGGCGATCGCCAGTGCTGCTCGGTCCCCCGTCGCGAGGCGCCGTGCGAGGCCGGTGTCGTCGTCTGCGGTGTCGTCCACGGTGCTCCCTCCACCTGAACGATGTCGGCAGCGCGCGGATCCTGACACGACGCGCCGGATCCGTCACCGATCCGTGATGAGCGCCGTCCGTCCCGCCGGTGGTGGTGGTCAGCCGGTGAACCGCTGCCAGAGCTCGGTCACGACGGGCCAGACGTCGCCAGCGCGGTCGGCGGAGGCGACAGCGATCGTCACCACCGGGTAGGCGGTCACGGCGAGGCTGACCAGCACCGCGACCACGACGGCGACCACCGACGTCGCGGTGTGGCGGCGGGTGATGGCGAGCAGCAGCAGGGCGACGACCACGACGACCCCGAGCAGCGTCACGAGGGTGATGCGGACGACGGGGAAGGGCACGAGCCCGGCGGTCGTGGCGGTGACCCCGCCGAGGAAGCCGACGAGCGGCAGGTACGCGCCGAGGGCCACGACGAGCACGAGCACGATGCCGGTGCCCGACGCGACCCAGACGCCGCGCGGGCGGGGCCGCCGGGACGGACCCCGCCGTCCCGCCCACGCGGTCATCACCGTGCGGCTCCGCCGTCCCCGTCCGGCTGGCGGGCGGCGGCCTCGTCGCGGACGACGTCGGCTGCGTGCTCGATCCGGTCCGCGGCGTCGTCGAGGGCGTCGGCGACGCGCTCGTCAGCGACACGATCGTCAGCGACACGGCCGTCCTCGGCCGGCGACCCGGTGTCGTGCGCGGTGGGTGCACCCGAGTGCGCGTCCGGGCTTGCGTCCGGGCTCGCATCGGCGGTCGCGGCCTGCGTCGCGGTGACCGCCGAGTCGGTGGCGTCGGACGCCGCTGCCCCGGCCTCGGCCGCCGCGTCGGTCGCGGCAGCAGCGGCACCGGACGCGCGGTCGCGCACCTCGGCGGTCGCGTCGGCTGCGGCGTCCTTCGCGGCGCTGACGGCGTCCTGCGCCGCGTCACCTGCTTCCGAGGACTTCCGCGCCGCGTGGTCCGCGGCGTCGGACGCCGCTGCCCGGGCATCCTGCACCGCGTCGGCGGTGCGGGTCCGAGCGGCGTCGACGGCGTCGGCGGTCGCGGCGCGTGCGGTGTCGAGCGCGTCCGCGGCGCGGTCGCCCAGGTCGGCCGCCGTGGCGCGGGTGGCGTCGACGGCGTCACCCGCTGCGTCCTTCGCCTTGCCGGCGGCCTCACGCGTGGCGGCGGCGGCGTCCTGCGCT